>JAISNG010000163.1 GCA_031276365.1 Campylobacteraceae bacterium
TGTTGAGCTTGGCGGCGGAAGCATCAGAATCCACAAAAAAGATATTCAGGAGAAGGTATTTAACCTGCTTGGCATCTCAAAAGAGGAAGCCGAAGATAAATTTTCATTTTTGCTTGATGCCCTAAAATACGGTGCGCCTCCACATGGAGGAATAGCCATAGGTTTTGACAGGCTTATAATGCTGTTGACCAAAAGCGAGAGCATACGCGACGTTATAGCATTTCCAAAAACTCAGCGCGCGCAATGCCCATTGACGCAGGCGCCAAGTACGGTATCAGCAGAACAGCTTCGTGAGCTTGGCATTAAAATTCGTGATAAAAAGGATAAGTAGATGAAAAGACTTTTTTTAATTATAGGCGCTCCAGGCAGCGGCAAAACAACAGATGCGAGTATCATCGCAAAAAATAACAGCGACAAAATCGTTCACTTCTCTACAGGTGAACTGCTGCGTGCGGAGAGCGAGAGCGGAAGTAAGCTTGGAAAAACTATTGAGGGTTACATATCTCAAGGTAACTTAGTCCCGCTTGACATAGTTGTGGATACTATCATTAATGCTATCAAAAACAGCACAAAAGATATCATTTTGCTTGATGGTTATCCGCGCTCCGTTGAACAGATGAAGAAACTTGACGAGATATTGAAAAATGAAAAATCAATACAGCTTGCAAGCGTTATAGAAGTTCATGTGAGCGAACAGACCGCAAGAGACAGAGTGCTTGGACGCGCGCGCGGAGCAGACGATAATGAAAAGGTTTTTAACAACCGCATGAGGGTTTATATAGAGCCGCTTGGAGCGATACAAAGCTTTTACACGACAAAAAGGCTTCTTCAGGCGATAAACGGCGAAAGAGACATAGAAAGTATTGTCAAAGATATGGAAAATTTTATAAAAACAAAAATTTAAGGAAGAAAAAATGAATTTAAGTAAAATCCCCGCAGGACAAAACCCTGAAAAGGTAAACGCACTCATAGAGATACCTTACGGCTCACATATTAAATATGAACTGGACAAGGAGAGCGGCGCAGTATTTGTTGATAGAGTTTTATACTCATCTGTATTTTATCCGGCAAATTACGGCTTTGTGCCGCAGACATTAGCCAACGACGGCGACCCTGTTGATATTTTAGTCGTCAATACATACCCTTTGCAGGCAGGCTCTGTCATACCATGCAGACTTATAGGCGTCTTGCTCATGGAAGATGAGAGCGGCATTGACGAAAAACTTTTAGCCGTTCCTACGAGCAAAATAGACCCTGATTTTGAAAATGTCGCAAGTTATGAGGATTTGCCAAAAGCCGTTTTGAACCGCATCAAAAACTTTTTTGAAACATATAAAATGTTAGAACCGAACAAATGGGTAAAATTAAAGGGTTTTGCAGGCAAAGACGAAGCGGCAAAACTTTTGGACGCGGCTATCAAAAACTATAAAGGTTAGATTTTAGCTCATTAGCAGTGCTATGAGTTTCCAAAGCCTTTCATATTTATGTGATTCATTAGCGGGCGTTGCTGTTGCCGTTTCGGAATTATCCAAAACTTAAAACTTAAATTTTATGTTTTGGATTGTTGTTTGAGATGCAAATATCACTTTGTATGAAGTTATTGACAGCATACATAAGACGCCCTATTTTGTCATACCCGTGTGAACTATGACCTTTTGCAAAAAATCCATTATGAGAAATACTGGTATCCACTTTTACTCCATCATTCCAGCGTGAACGATACGACGTTAGTTGTCGTTGCGAGTAATACAGGAAACAAAAGGAATTTTTAAATTATTAAACTATAAAAATAGTATTTTATCTTTCATGTTTGCTTTTTGTCAGATTGAATTTATTGTTTTTCTATTTGTATTCCTATCCTCATAGGAATGACGGAAAAAGCGTAAATTATGAAAATAGGTAGTTTCATTTGTTGCTCAGTTGTGTGAATGAGAAAAAAATATCAAAAAACTGCAAGAGTTAAATTTTGAACACTGGAAATCCTGTGCTTTGTCAAAAAACATAAATCTAAATGACAGCCATGATGGTATTTTTAGGTTTCTCTTCGCATGTTTTTAATCTGCGCATAAACGTCTTCCTGCTTCCTTATATTGTTTTTTGCTATTGTTTTCGTCGTATTTGATATATACATCGCCGCCATTTTCATAAGCGTAATATGATGCCGCCATCATGAACCATAATACATACCCATTGCCACACGATTTTTACATAGAGTAAGAGTCTTTTTAGCATCTGTTTCGTCTATTTTTCAGCTTTCTTAAACTGACTTTACCTTTATCAGCTAAAATCATAAATATGATAACTTTTCTCATTGTAAAATCATTTCAGAAAATAAATATTTATAATTTTATTTCAAATATAATTATTATATAATAAATATTAATTATAATTAAAAATAAAAAGCAATAAAACAACTTTTAAAAGGTTAAAGTCTTGTGAAAATTTATACAGATAAATAGACTTTTGCGATGTTCTTAAGTCCGTTTTTTGTTATGCTGTTTCCGCTGTCCTTGTAAATATCGCTTTAAACAGAGGAATAACACAGTCGATTCAGCCGCTTTTCAAAGAAGAGTTTGCGTAAATATCATTTAAACAAGAGGAATAACAACCCATTGCGTCATTCCAGCAGAGGCAGGAATCCAAAGAAAAAGATTGAAACAAAAAAGAATAAATAGTCAAACATTTAATCGTTTTTATTTATTTCAGCTTTTTGGGTTTCTCTTTTGGATTCCTGCCTGCGCTGGAATGACGGAGTTGGTTATGTGCTTATGTACTGCGGTTTATCGCTGGCGGTGAGAATAAGTAAAAGCATTGTTTTTTTATAATATGTACTGTTTAGTTTGTTATTATGTGTGGTTGAGCGCTGCTTATTCGGCTAAATTCATTTAGTTTGTTATTATATGATTTTTGCAATAAGCACAATTTACATAAACGGCAAAGTGCCAAATCAATCATCTATCGCGCAGAACGAAGCCATATTCACATGAGAGATTAAAAGGCGTTGCGGCAGGAGCAAAAATAATCAAAATCAGCCTGAAACTTACTCGTTTTTGGCAAAATATGACACTATACCGTCGGCGATACCGCTTGCAAGCTGCTGTTGAAATTTTTTGTTAAACATTCTCTCTCTGTCGCTTTTGTCGGTGATATAACCAGCCTCCAAAAGAACGGCAGGCATTTGCGCGCCTGTAAGCACCCAAAATGGCGCCTCTCTCACGCCGCCGTCAACAACTTGGCTATATTTTTTTCTTACCGAGCTTAAAATATACTGTTGGATATCAAGCGCCAATTTATGCGAAGCAATGATTTTTTCGCGGTTGAGAAAGTTTAAAAATGTATTTTTTGAGTAAAAATCCATCTCTTCAACGTCCGATTGATTTTCCAGTTCGGCTGCATTTTTTGAACGCTGCGAATCCGAAGGAGAGAGAAAAAACGTCTCTATACCTTGCCATTTTGTGTTTCCATTTTTGATGGATTTGGGCGCGGCGTTTACATGGAGCGATATAAAGAGATTGGCATTTTTGTCGTTTGCTATTTTGGTTCTGTCGCGCAGTTTCAGATATTTATCGTTTTCTCTTGTGTAAATTACCGTGTAACCTCTATCGCCAAGCTCTTTTCCAAGCGCCAAAGCTATCTGCAAAACAGCATCTTTTTCAAGATATTTGCCGTAAACTGCGCCACTGTCTTTGCCGCCGTGTCCTGCGTCTATAACGATAATCTTTTTGCGTGCAGATGCGTTTGTTGGAACAATGGGCACGGTAATATTTACATTGGCGGTTTGCGTCTTTTTGTGAAACTCTTTGGCGCTGAATATTAGATTGGTATTAATAATCTTTTGTGTGATATTTATCTCTTTTTGACTTTCAAAAACAACTCTTGTCGTATTTTTGTCAAACTGTGAAAATCTCACATCTTTCAGTGTCGTTTTTATATCTTCGCTCACACTGCCTTTTAAAGCGTTGATATCATAAACATATTTCACCGTGTCTTTGGTTTTGAGCGTAAGAATTTTGATATCGTCTATGTTCATATTTCTGTCAAAAATAAAGGTGATATTTTCGCCCTCATGTTTTATTTCCAGTAGTTTTGACGGATTTTTATTGCTGTTTTTGACGCTTGTCTCTTCTTTTGACACGCTTTGCCACTTTGGAATAATCTGCGCAAGAGCCTCTTCGTTCACTTCATATTCGCTCTCTTCAACCTTAACAATATCCGCCGCAATCACAACGCTTCCCTTATCGTAGCGTTCATGTTGTTTTGACGTGGTACTTTTTTCTGTACCGATGTCGGTTTTGCTGATGTCTGGTAGTTTCGGACTTAGTCTAAGTAGTGTATTTAACTCTTTTTCATATATTTCGCTGTCGTAATCAAGCTCTTTTGAGGCTTTGATGATGCGTGTCAGAGCTTCGTATTTAAGCGCGTCGTTTCCATCCATGATAGAGTTTATGTACAGATGTTGCATAGCGCTGTAAGCTCTGTCTTTTTCTATATCGTTAGAATGTGAAAAATTTTTGTCAAAATTCTCCAGTTCCGCTCTGTAATCAGCCGTCAAAACAAGGCTTAAAGTCGTCAGTAATGCAAAAATAAGCTTTTTGATAATCTCACTCTCCGTGTATAAGTTTATGCAACAGTTCTTTAACGCTTATAATCTCTTTGAGTTTATATCCGTTTGCGCCCGTAAAAAACAGTCCGCTCTCTTTTTTGCCAGCCCAAGCATCTGCCAAACGGTCTGCTATGCAGTATCCGACCTCTTTTGCTTCCTTGCCTCTTTGACACGGAGTTACACAATTGCTGACACATTTTATCGGCGGTCCTTCTCTTTTATCCACGAGATTTATGAGATTGGTTCTTACGCCTCTTGCGGGATATCCTACAGGTGATTTTAAAAGCTCTATATCCTCTTTTTTGGCGTCAATCAAAACATGTTTAAACACTTCATCAGCATCGCACTCATGAGTGCCGATAAAGCGCGTCCCCATCTGTACGCCGTCTGCACCTAAAGCTATAGCCTTGTCTATATCATTTTTATCCCAAATGCCGCCTGCTGCGATAAGAGGAAAATCACCCCACTCTTTTATCTCGTCTTTGACAGGTTTTATGAGATTTTCAAGCTGATACTCTTCCATGGCACACTGCTCATATGTAAATCCTTGATGTCCGCCGCTAAGAGGACCTTCCAAAACAACGGCATCAGGTACGCGGTTATATCGCTGTGTCCAGCGTTTGCAGATAATCTTCAGCGCTTTTGCGCTTGAAACTATCGGCACAAGAGCTATATGCGGGAAATTTTTCGTAAGTTCGGGCAGATTTGTAGGAAGCCCAGCGCCTGAAATGATGATATCTATACCGCTTTTACATGCATCTGCTACCACTCTGCCGTAATCGTTAATAGCGCACATTATATTGACGCCAAGAGGTTTGTCTGCACAGATTTTGCGCGCATTTTTGACTATCTCTTTGAGCGCTTCAAATGAGTATGTATTTGAAGTATCGTATGGACGCGAGTTGATAACTTTTTTAACAAATCGCATATTTTGATAATATCCTGTTCCTATCGCGCTTATGACGCCAAGACCACCCTCAAGGCTTACCGTGCCTGCGAGTTTATCCCAGCTTACGCCTATGCCCATACCGCCCTGCACTATAGGGAATTTTATCGTATATTGTCCTATTTTTAATGCTTTCATCATGTAACCTTTAATTTTGCAAATTTGCGTTTGCCTACGCAGAGTATGTATTCTCCGCTTTTAAGCTGCAACTGTTCGTCGTTTATCTTCTCTTGATTAAGTTTTGCCGCTCCTGATATGATATCGCGTCTGGCTTGCGAAGTGGAAGATGAGAGTTTACACTCAACAAGAGCTTTGGCTATCCAAATCGGAGATTTGAGGCTAAACTCTTTCATATCTGTTGGCAGGGCGTTTTGTCTGTGTATTTTATCAAACTCCTCTTTTGCCGCATCTGCCGCACTTTCGGAGTGAAAACGCGCCGTTATCTCAAAAGCGAGATTTTCTTTTGCGGATTTTGGATGAAGCAAGCCATCCTTCACGCTTTTTTTCAAATCTTTTATCTCATCTATACTTTTGGCGCTTAAAAGCTCGTAATATCTCCACATAAGCTCATCGCTTATGCTTAGGATTTTGGCAAACATAGAGTTTGGTTCATCTGTTACGCCGATATAATTTCCAAGAGATTTACTCATCTTATTCACGCCGTCCAAACCCTCCAAAAGCGGCATCATAATGACTGCCTGTTCTTTACCAACATTGTAAACTCTTTGCAGCTGGCGTCCCATGAGAAGGTTGAACTTTTGGTCTGTTCCGCCCATTTCTATATCGCACTTCATTGCAACGCTGTCGTAACCTTGCAACAAAGGGTATAGAAATTCGCTTATTGATATGCTCATTTGCGAGCGGTAACGCTTTTCAAAATCTTCCCGCTCAAGCATTCTTGCTACACTGAAAGTCGTCGTAAGTTCTACAAGTCCTGCCGTGCCGAGACTATTTAGCCATTCGGAGTTGAAAAGTATCTGCGTTTTTTGCGGGTTCAGTACCTTGAAAACCTGTTCTTCGTAACTTTTGGCATTTTGCAAAACAGTGTTTTTGTCAAGCTTTTTTCTTGTTTCGCTTTTGCCCGTCGGGTCGCCTATTTGTGCTGTGAAGTCGCCTATCAAAAACTGCACTATCGCGCCGTAACGCTGTAATTGTGCCATTTTTTGCAAAAGCACTGTATGTCCCAGATGTAAATCTGGCGCAGTCGGGTCAAACCCCGCCTTTACATAAAAATTTTCACCTTTTTCAAAAAATGCCGCAACAAGTGCTTCTATTCTTTCAAAATCTATGATTTCGGCGCTTCCGCGTCTTATCTCTTCCAGCGCTTTTGTTATATCATCTTTCATGTACTGCCTTATCTTGTTTTGTATGCGTCGTTTAAAGATACGAAATCCAGCAATTTATACCGCTCTTTGATATTGTCTCTTACTTGTTCGGGGCGGATATTTTCAGGAAACTCTATGACTATTTTAAAATACTCTACCGCGCCGTCTTCGGCTTTGTTTAACTCTATCGTCTGTAAGTTTACCTGCATTTTGGTTAAAAACGTCAAAAATGCCGCCAAAGAGCCGCGCTTATTTTCAAGACTGACAAGCATTTTGTACTGTCCTGGCGCATCTCTTGTCCATTTGACAAATATCATAGACTCTTTTGTATCCATGAGTTTTGCCGCATGTTCGCACATTTTGTGATGAACTATCACATCAACTTTCTTCACAAATCCTATAATATCGTCGCCTCTTTTCGGGTGGCAGCAATAGTCAAAAGTTACGGAATTTACATTTTGGTTTGAGTAAACTACTATGTTTTCAAATTTTTGCTTTTTGACTTGATATTTATTGCGGCTTAAAAACGGTAAAATTACCTTTTCGCCTATCGGATATTTTTTTAAGGCATT
>JAISNG010000169.1 GCA_031276365.1 Campylobacteraceae bacterium
TATGGCGCGTAGCTGGTCAAGCGTTGTCTGCTGGTCGTTGCCCGTCGTTACGATGCCCACTGATAAAAGCTGTTTGAGCCCCGCAACTCTTATCATGTAAAATTCGTCTAAATTTGTAACATAAATAGCCAAAAACTTAAGCCTCTCCAGCAACGGAAGCTCTTTTTTGAACGATTCGTTTAAGACGCGCGTATTAAAATGCAGCCATGACATCTCTCTGTTTAAGTATATTTCGGGGTTGTTCAAATCGTTCACACTCTCTCCTTGTAACTTTTTTATAATTTTTTATTATATCAAAATAGAGCAAAAAGAGTTTGTATTTAAGATAAACTTCGCACAAAAACGGTTTTTTTAATATTTTTTTGGTACAATCTTATCTATTTTTATAAAACAGTGAAAAGAGAGCAATGGACAGCATTTTAAACGCGCTTAACGAATCTCAGCTTGAAGCTGTAAAAAAGATAGACGACCCAATTTTAATATTGGCAGGCGCGGGAAGCGGCAAAACAAAAACTATCACTTCGCGTTTAGCCTATCTTGTCGGCGCTGTGGGCATAGACCCAGCCAATACGCTCACACTGACCTTTACCAATAAAGCCGCAAATGAGATGAGGGAAAGAGCGTTATCGCTTTTAAAAAATGCTGATTTGAAAGTCATCTATCCGCCGCTTTTATGCACATTTCATAAATTTGGACTGCTGTTTTTGAAGTTTCATATTAACCGTTTGGGGCGCAAAAATAACTTCATCGTTATAGACAGCGACGATAAAAAGCGCATTTTAAAAAGTTTTGAGATAGAGATACCCGTATCCGTAGTGTCAAATGAGATTTCGCATTATAAAAACTCATTTTTAACGCCCGAACTTGCTATGGAACAGGCACAAAATAGACAATATGAGATTATAGCTTCACTTTATGAGCGGTACGAGACATATTTGCTGCAAAACAACCTCGTTGATTTTGATGATTTACTTACGCTTACATACAGGATTTTGGATAATGACGAAGAGTTATGCGAAGCGACAAGCCGCCGTTATCAATATATAATGGTGGACGAATATCAAGATACAAACGACCTGCAGTACAGACTTTTAAAAAAACTCTGCTTTGCGCACTCAAATATCTGCGTTGTAGGCGATGACGACCAAAGTATTTACGGCTGGAGAGGCGCAAATATCAAAAACATACTTGAATTTCCGCAAATGTTTGACAATACGACGATTATCAAACTGGAACAAAATTACCGCTCCACAGATGAGATTTTACGCGCAGCAAACGACCTTATAGAACATAACCGCTCAAGGCTCGGCAAAGTGCTGAAAAGTACAAAAGGCAAAGGCAAAGAGGTGCAGTTCATAGAATCTCCCGATGAAAATCAAGAAGCCTCAGCCGTAGCCATGCGCGTCAAAAAACTCATAGACAGCGGCGTAAATCCGAAAGATATAGCCATATTGTACCGCATAAACGCTCTTTCGCGCTCTTTGGAAGAGGGACTCAACCGCATGCGCATACCTTTTAAAATGGTAGGCGGTGTGAAATTTTACGAAAGAGCGGAGATAAAAGATTTGATAAGTTATCTAAGGATAATCATCAACCCGCATGATGACTTTTCGCTTTTGCGTATTATTAACCGTCCGCGAAGAGGACTTGGCAAAGTTACCATAGACAAAATCACCTCTATGGCAAATGCTGAAAAACTCTCTATGTATGATTTTATGCGCAAAAACAAGGAGTTTATCAAAGAGACAACGTCCAAAAAATCCTACGAAAAATTGATGGAATTTTTAGACAATATAGAAAATATTGCAAATATTAACAGCTCTTATGATTTGATTGACGAGATAGAGAGAGCTTTTGGTATAAGAGGACACTACAAAGAGCTTCCCGACGCTGTGGAACGCACATTGAATATAGATGAGTTTTTCGGACTTTTCAGGGATTATATCAAGCAAAATCCCGAAGCTACGATAGATATGTTCTTAAATGAAATCGCCCTTCAAAGCGAACATGACCAGATAGGCGGCGAAAGTATCAATATCATGAGCGTTCATGAAAGTAAGGGTTTGGAGTTTGAACATCTGTTTGTCATCGGACTTGAGGAGGGATTTTTTCCGCTTATCGGTGAATTAAACGATATAGAAGAGGAGCGCAGACTCGGCTATGTCGCTATAACAAGAGCAAAAAAAGAGCTGACTTTAAGCTGTTCTGCAAGCAGATTTTACAAAGGCAGGAGAACAGAGCTTACAAAGAGCCGCTTTTTAAACGAAGCTGGTATCTGCGGCGGCGGCTTGATAATAGAAAAAAGTTCGGAATTTAAAAAAGGCGACCTCGTAAAACATAAGATATTCGGCATCGGCAGAGTAACGGAAGTTGTAAAAATCAAAAAAGAGTCCAAACTGTGCATAAATTTCGGCGGCAGCAGGCGTGAGATTTTAAGTACATTTGTGGAAAAAATTTGAACAATAATATAATCTTCGCGGCAAATAAGCCCTGCGGTATTTCATGCAGCAGGTTTTTATCACAGCTTAAAAAAAAATACGGCATAAAAAAGGCGGGGTATTCAGGCACTCTTGATGTAAACGCAAGCGGCATTTTGATAGTAGCTTTCAATCAATACACAAAATTATTCCGCTTTTTAAAAAAAACACCCAAAAGATACACGGCAGTACTCTATCTCGGCGCAAAAAGCGAGTCGCTGGACGCCGAACTCATAGAGAGCGTTCAGGAGTTAAAACCGTTTTGCATGCAGGAGTTACGCGAAGCGGCGGCTAAACTTGTCGGACGCATTACATATGCTCCGCCAAGATTCAGCGCTAAACACGTTGATGGCAAAAGAGCATATGATTTGGCAAGAGCAGGCAAAGCGTTTGAGTTAAAAGAGATAACAACGGACGTTTTCAGTTTAGAGATAAAAAGCTATGAGCATCCGTTCGTAACATTTGAAGCCGAAGTAAGCGAAGGTGGATATATCCGCTCTTTAGGCGCGATGATGGCGGCATCTTTAGGCGTTCATGGATGCCTCAAATCGCTGCAAAGAACAAGTGAAGGAGAGTTTGCATATGAAGACGAAAAGCCGCTTTTTGTAATTGATTATTTGGATTTGGAAGAGAATTTTTACGAAGGTGATAAAAACGACCTGCTTTTGGGCAGAGTTTTACAAAAAGAGCAGTTTAAAAAGAGTGATATCGGCGAATATTTTGTGATAACCGACAACTTTTTATCCGTCGTCAAAATAGACCAAAACGGCGTGGGTTACATCCTAAACAAGATAGAGATATGATAAAATCATACGCAAAAATCAATATTTTCTTAAAAATTACAGGTTGGAGAGACGGCTATCATGAGATAATTTCGCGCTTTGTAAGAGTAGATGAACTTTATGACGAGATGGAGTTTTTGCCAAAACAGTTTAACGCAAAAGGCTTTGAGCTGAAGGGTAAATTTAACTGCGAACTTAGAAACAATACCATTTACAAATCTTACGAGCTTTTGCGAAGCGTCGCAGATACGAAAAAAATGGACGATTTTTTTGCCGAACATTTCTTGAGTGTGAACAAAAAAATCCCCTCAGGCAGCGGTCTTGGCGGCGGAAGCTCAAATGCGGCGGCATTTTTGCTATATGTAAACAAAACTCTTGAACTTGGACTTTCACTTGAAAAACTTTGCAGCATCGGAAGCAAAATCGGCGCAGACGTGAATTTTTTCCTGCATGAATGCCGCGCGGCAAACGCAGGACGTATCGGCGATATTATAGAGCCTTTTGATGATGAGATACCTGGTATTAAACTTGTATTTGACGATACAATGTGCGATACAAGCGTAGTTTACGGCGGCTTTAGAAAATCACAGCAGCCTTACGCAGATAAAACGACGGCGAAAAAACTCGCGTTCATGACATCTAAGGAGATATTACAAAAATTTAACAATATGACTTTAAACGACCTTTTAAGAAGCGTTTTGATATGCTATCCATCTTTGAAGACAAAAGCCGACGCAGGGGCGTTTTTAAGCGGAAGCGGAAGTACATTTTTTAAGGTAAAGCAATGGGCATAACTATAGCTCGTAACAAAAAGGCGCTGCATGATTTTGAGATATTTGAAAACTATGAAGCGGGAATTGAGCTAAAAGGAAGCGAAGTAAAAGCTATACGGCTTGGACGCGCAAACTTGAAGGATTCATTTGTAAAAATCATCAAGGGCGAAGTATTTTTGATAGGCGCTCATATTTCTCACATGAGTACGGCAAATCCGTTTTTCAAGCCCGATGAGCGGCGCGATAGAAAACTGCTGCTACACAAAAAACAGATAGATAAACTTTTTGGCAAAGTTATGAGAGACGGAATGACTATCGTAGCTTTAAGCCTGTATCTAAATGACAAAAACCGCATAAAAGTTCAAATCGCCTTAGCCAAAGGCAAAAAAGAGCATGACAAAAGAGAGAGCCTCAAACGCAAGGAGGCAGACCGCGAAGCAAAAGCGGCGATAAAACGCGCCAAAATCTAAAGCGGGGTTTTTGTTATTTCAGCGGCACATATTATGGTTTTTAACAATTCACTATTTTTCGCCGTTGTCAGCACAAAAATGTCGTCAAGCACATATCATGATTTTCGACAAAATGATATTTGCAAGGCAAACTGAAAGCTTTTATTTTTGTTATGCCTGCGCAAAAAATATCACCTCCTCCGTCATTCCCGCGCGTTTGTTTGCCATTCGTATGAATATCATCAAGAAATACATATATCCACTTCCTCCGCCACACACGAACTATACGACGTCAGTCATCATCGTGAGAAAAACATATATCATCTCTCCATCATACACGCAACCGAATAACAAGCAGAAACCAAACTCCGTCATTCCTGTGAAAACGGGAATCCAAAAAGACTTTCGTAAGCATAAATCGTTCATGAGAGAAACTGAAGTTTTAGAATGTGTTTTTTACTTTCTCTCCTGAGTTTACTTCTTAAAGCTGTTTTTAGTTTGGATTCCCGCCTGCGCGGGAATGACGGAGGAGGTGAATGTTTGTTTGCTTTCGTATATTCGCTTCACTTGTCGTTCGGTCGCTGGAATGACGAAAAGAATACATTTATCTGTTGGATTTTAGCCTGCCTCGTAAATATTGGGCAAAAACTCTTTGCTCGTTGCTGGAATGACGGAATATAATATTTGCTTGTTGTTCGCGCGAGAATGATGAAAAAATGCATTTGTTCATGTGAAAATGATGGAAACAACATTGACGCAGCTTCGCTTGTCATATGGTCGCGTGAATGACATAATACGTATCTTTTTGTGCAAGTCAAAAAGTATTGCTTTTATATAAACTAAAAAACCGCAAAAAATATTTCATATAAAAATTACAACTTATTCCGTCATACCCGTGAAAACAAGCGAAGCGCTTTCAGCTTGCCGAAATATTTCCTTGAAAATGGATATCCAAAAATCTTGTAAACAAACATGCATTATATGAAAGGGATTAGTGTTTTGCCATCTTTTCTTGCTTTCTCTCATGAATTTACTTTTTTCATATATGGATTCCCGCCTGCGCGGGAATGACGGAGGAGGTGAATGTTTGTTTTATGTATGTGCTTTTCTTGTCGTTCACACAGGAATGACAGAGAAATATATGTATTTATGTAAGAATAATTTTTACCTCATAAAGGTTGTTTTACCACTTCCAGCTTCTCCGATATGTGTTTATGCAAAAATAATTTTTACAACGCTTGTCGGTTTATGTTTGTATGTTAAAACTACGCGCGATGACAAGTGCAGACATTGGTAAGAGTGGTATAACACCACATTTGGCGAAGCACAAAACGCTAAAATATACCAAAGACCGCGCATAATTACAGCATTCAGTTACGGAAGTAAATGGTATCAATTATATTTTATTTTGAATGGTTGATGAGCCTTATTGGATTTGACAGGCTTATGGAATTGGGGCATTATCAATCATCACGGCAATCTTTATCTTTGGCTTTTTTCGTGTGTAATTTATGTGCTGATGATATAATTTTGCTTATCATGGCATAAAGGCAAAAATTCAAGAGTGGAGAAGTTAGAATATATCCATAATTTCAACACAATTTTTGCGTCGGTTCAAACAAAAATTATCAAAATTCACTCTCTCTTTCCGAAAAAATCAAGCTTTTTAAGTAAGGTTTTGTTTTGGAGTCAAACCGATAAACTCTCCCGCCGCATGCAAATGCGCCAAGATTGATGTATGTGCATTTTTTGGATACGAACATTTGATTTTGATGATAGTGTCCCTCCACGATAAAATCACACTTTTGATAAGAGAGTATTTTTCTTGCGGCGATATTTTCAAAATCTTCCATTTTGACGCAAAGCTCTTTTTTCTCAAGCCTTTTTAAAACAGAGTTTGAAACCAAACCGCCACGGTCAAAAAGATTTAAAAGCGCAATCAAAAATGGATTTCTTATCAGCGCAGTATAGAACCTATATGTAAATTTTTCGCCCAAATCGCCGTGAGCAAGTCCAAACAAACCGCACTCATTTTCAAATATCAAAGGCTGTTTTTTTAAAGAAACAGTCTTTACTTTTGAAAAAATCCCGTCAAGATTGAAGTCGTGATTGCCCTCAAAATAAAACACATCTACCTTTTGCGCAATCTCCTCAAGAGCATCTATCTCGTCTTTAAAAAGTGCGTGCGTGCGCTTAGCGCCGCCGACCAACAAATCAAACATGTCTCCCATCAAAAAAAGCTGCGGCGTAGGTATTTCGCCTGACTTTATCACATGTAGAAGTTTTGAAAAAAACGCTCTGTTTGTGCCGTTTTCATGAGCGTCCGCGACAAATAAAGCTCCATCTTTTATCTCAGGGGACATACGCCGCCTTGGGAATTCCCGCACTCTCTTCAAGACCAAACATGAGATTGGCATTTACAACTGCTTGAGCGGAAGCGCCGCGCAGGAGATTGTCTATGCTCGAACTGACAAACACGATATCATCTTTTTGTGCTGCGAAAATATCGCAAAAATTCGTTCCGACTGTGAGTTTCAGACTAACAGCGTCTTTTCTCACCCTAACAAACTGTTCGTTTTTATAAAAATCTGTTAGTAAGTCAAACGCGTTTATATCGGTATTTATCTGCATATATGCACTAACTAACATACCTCTTGTTAGCGGCAAAAGATGCGGCACAAAGTGTACGGCGTTGGTAATATCACACGAAGCCAAAGCTTCAGCTATTTCAGGTTCATGTCTATGTTTGAGCGCATTATATGTAAGAAAATTTTCATTAACATTTACAAAATGCTCGCTTTCGGTTATCTTTTTACCGCGTCCAGAAACACCGCTTTTTGCATCTATAAAAATAGGTGTATTTTTCTTTATGTACGGCGCAAACGGGGCTATCGCCAAAATGGACGCGGTCGGATAACAGCCCGGATTTGCAACCAAAGAGGCTTTTTTTATCTTTTCGCGGTTGAGTTCGGGTAGTCCATAAACAGCCTCTTTCAAATGCTCTTTGTCCAGATGTGCGCCGTAATGTTTTTCGTAATTTTCCAAAGAGAGCCTGTAGTCGGCTGATAAATCAACCACTTTCACGCCAAGCTCCAAAAGCTCTTTTGCAAACTCCATAGCGGTTTTATGCGGCAACGCCAGAAAAGCAAGTTCGCATGTTTTGGCTATCTCTTTTGGTTCGCTTTTTTGCGTTTTTATATCCGTTACATCTAAAAGGCTTGGATGTAAATCGCTAAGATTTTTACCACCCTCGCTTGTTCCCGCATAGGCAAGATTAAAATGCGGATGGCTAATCAAAAGTTTTACAAGCTCAAGCCCAGTATAACCGCTCGCACCGACAATAGCAACATTAATCTTTTTCATATTTTCTCCTAAAACTCTATAGGCTTAAAATAGACTTCCAGCACTTCGTATGAGGCTTCGCCTTTGGGAAGTTTTACCGTAATTTCGTCGCCTTTTTTTTTGCCAATTAAGTGTCTGGAGAGCGGCGAAGAGATGGAGATAAATCCCTTTTCCACGTCGCTTTCAAGCATTCCTACTATCGTATAAACAACATTTTCTCCGCTATCTGTATTCTCCAGCTCCACAGTAGAACCAAAAAGTACTTTATTGTGTTCGTAAAGGCTCGGGTCTATTATCTGCGCTCTTGACAAAAGGTCTGAAAATTCGGCTATCCTCGCTTCAATAAATCTCTGTTTTTCACGTGCGGCATGGTATTCGGCATTCTCTTTCAAATCGCCATGTCCGCGCGCTATGTCTATCTCTATCACAATCTGCGGGCGCTGCACTTTTATCAAATCTTTCAGTTCCGCTTCTAATTTTTTAAAGCCGTAAAGCGTCATAGGTTCTTTATTCACTTAAAACTCCGAGCATAAATTTAAAACTTTTATTATACCTCAATTATCTTAGCCACTTCTTGAGAACTGCCGTGCGAGAGTATCTCTTTTAACTTTTGGGCGCGTAAAAAATAGTCGTTTTTATCCATGTTTTTGTACTCATGTATGAGATTTTCCGCACAGGCATTTTCCTGCAAAAACTCTTTATGCAGCGGCGCAAGAGCATAAAAATCAAATATGATGTTTGCCAAGCCTATAAAGTTCAGTTTTACAAATTTCTTTGCGATAAAATAATCAATCTTTTTAGCTTTGTAGCAAAGCGCGAGCGGTGTGCCGATGATAGCCGCTTCAAGTGTAGCCGTTCCAGAACACACAAATGCAAACTCCGCATCAAGCAGGCTTTCATGAGCATTTTTTGATATAGCAAAGGCGCTCAAATCCCCATAAAGTTCATCTAGTTCATAAGCGCTGAAATGTTTTGGTATCACTATAATATTTTCTTTGTTTAAGCTTGCGGCAACCTCTTTGAAAACACTTATGAGAGACTTTATCTCCGACTTGCGCGAACCTGGCATAAAGACTATTTTGCCACTGTTTTCAAAGCTCTTTTTTGTCTGTTTTATCTCGTCTAAAAGAGGGTTGCCAACATAAACAGAGCGTGTATAAAAACTCTGTTCAAACGGAAAAATGGACGCTAAATTGGTACAGTATTTTTCCACTTCTGCCGCGCGCTTTTTTTTCCATGCCCAAACTTTCGGCAAAATATACCATGTGATAGGGACATTTTTGTTGATTTTTCTGATAGCGCGCGAAAGCGGGAGATTGAACGCGGGAGAGTCTATAAGCAATACATGAGAGGCTTCAAGGCTTAAATGTGCCATTTTATCTATCGCTTTTTTTGCCTTTTTGAGTTTTGAAAAAATATCCAAAAAACCCATAACTGAAAACTCTTTTGAGTTCAAAATCGGCTCTCCGAACTCTTCGTCAAATATACCCAAAAGCTCATATTCTCCAAGCTTTTGTAAAACTGGTTTTAGGTGAAGATTTGCCGAAGGCTCAAGCGCGCTTACCAAGATTTTTTTCATAATTGCTTTTACCTTAAAATATTGGTTTTAATTTTATCAAACAATAGCTTTAATGAGAGATTTTCACGCGCTCCAAAAAAGATAAAACAGCACGGCTCCCAACAGCAGTCTATAAATCACAAACGGCGTGATTGAAAACCGTGAAATAGCTTTTAAAAACAGATGTATGCATGCGTATCCGCTCAAAAATGATATAACGATGGCGCCAATTATCTTATCCCACTGGACGTCAAACGCGCTTTGAACAAGTTTTAGCCCTTCGTATCCGCTTGCAAGTAAAATTATCGGTATTGAGAGCAAAAATGAAAATCTCGCGGCGCTTACTCTGCTAAATCCAAGTAATAAAGCCGCACTTAGCGTTATGCCAGACCTTGAAACTCCCGGAATCAGCGACAGCACTTGTGCCAAACCTATCAAAAGAGCTATATATAAAGTGATATTTTTTTCATTTTTTTTGCCCGAAAATCTATCGGCAGCAAACAGTACGACACCAAATATAATTGTAGTAGAGGCTATGACGCGCGGCGAGCGAAGATATGTTTCAATCAATTCGTTAAATAAAAGTCCTGCAATACAAGCTGGTATCGTGGCTATTATAATGCCCCATGCAAGCGTGCTTTCACCGATATTTTTGTGCGCTTTCAAAGAGTAGAGCCAATCTTTTAAAAGCATCAAAATTTCATTTCTAAAGTAGATAATCACAGCAAAAAGTGTCCCAAAATGCGTAGCCACATCAAATGCAAGCCCCTGATCTTGCCATCCAAATATACGCGGAGCCAAGATAAGATGCGCGGAGCTTGAGACGGGCAAAAACTCCGTAATGCCTTGAATGATTGAGAGCATAAATACTTCAAACCAACTCATTTTTCTCTCTTTTGCTTAAACTTGTGAATTTGGCAAGTAATGTTTTTTAACAAACTCTTTTAATTCATTAAATTCATCGCCACTTTTCAAGTATCTTTTTTTTATGATATAAGCCATATTTACGGCAATAAACAGATATATAGAGTCTTTGTCAAATTTTATTTTATGGATTTTATCTCTTTTTGCAATAGCGCGCGAATCTTGCGTTGTTATCTCTATGGACTTTTCGCTTATCTTAAAAAAACAGTCATCTTGTAAAAATTTAGTTGAGTAATAACTCTTTTTATAATTTACTCTAAAAAAAATCTTAGAAATAATTAATATAAATATTAATACGAACAGTATAAAAAAATATATATATTCAATCCCTTTTATATCAATGAAAAGATAAAAAAGTACCCATGCAGCCAACGGTATCAACATCAAAATGTTACTTTTTCTATGAAACATTTTATTAAATTGTATATAATCATCAAGCGTCATAATAGCTGAAAATTCATACGTCATATGTGTTTCCAAGCAACTTTTTAGCTCTTGCAAGCACACTTTCCACACTAAAGCCGAATTTCTCAAAAAGCTTTTCGCTTGGTGCGCTTGCGCCAAAACTTTGCATACATACAACATCATCGGCAAAACGCCACCATACATCGCCACTGCTTGCTTCCACAGCCAAAACTTTCGTATTTTTATCTATCACGGAGTTTATGTATGCGCTCTCCTGTTCCAAAAAGAGGTCAAAACACGGCATACTTACAACATTTGCCTCTATACCCTCCTCTTTTAGTTTTTGTGAGGCTTTGAGGCAAAGTTCAACTTCACTGCCGCTTGCAATAAAAGTTATCTTAGGATTTGCCAATTTTTTCAAAAGATATCCGCCCATGTCCGCGCTGCCAAAATCGCCGTGTCCGTCAAATACAGTCAATTTTTGCCGCGACAATACAAACGCGCTTGGAGCATTCATGCCTAAAGCTTTTTTCCAAGCCTCTACGTTTTCGTTTGCATCAGCCGGACGCCAAACGTAAAAATTTGGCATAGCGCGAAACTGCGTCAATTGCTCTATGGGCTGATGTGTTGGTCCGTCCTCGCCGACTCCTATGCTGTCATGCGTCCAGATAAAAAATGTCTTTAATCTCATCAGTGCGGCAAGGCGCACGGAAGGCTTCAAATAATCGCTGAATATAAAAAATGTCGCGCTGTACGGCAAAAAAAACCCATATAGCGATATGGCGTTGCAAATTGCCGCCATCGCGTGTTCTCTGATGCCAAAATGGATATTGCGACCTGCAGGGAAACTGCCCATGCCGCTAAGTTCACTCTTGTTTGACGGCGCAAGGTCTGCGCTTCCACCCAAAAATCCGATAAGCGCCTTTGCGATTTCATTGATGATTTTGCCGTTGCTGTCTCTCGTGGCAACTGCGCTTCCTGCGCTAAATTCAGGCCATTTGATGGAGTTAAAGTCCGGATTTAAAAGTTTATGCAATATCTCTTTTTGCTCATTTTTGAGTGTGGATATCTTCTCTTGCCACGCTTTTTCAGCCTCAAGTCCATTTGATTTTGCCTTCAAAAACTCTTCTTTAACGTCATCATCTACAAAAAACTTTTTCTCAGAGTCAAACTCTGCTTTTATCTTCGCGTTTTTTATCTCTTCTTCTCCAAGCGGCGCGCCGTGCGCTTCATGGCTTCCTTCCATTTTGCAAGCGCCTTTGGCTATAAGAGTATTTGCGATAATAAGATATGGTTTCGTCTTTTCGTCCGTACTCGCCAAAACCTCCTCTATCTCGTCAAAATCGTGTCCGTTTATCCTTGAAACTTCCCATCCCTGCGCTTCAAATCTTGCCTTGATATTTTCGCTGAACGTAAGCGAAGTGCTTCCCTCTATGGTTATATTGTTGGAGTCATAAATCAAAACAAGATTGTCAAGCCCCAAGTGTCCCGCGAACGAGCACGCTTCATAACTTATGCCCTCCTCCAAATCCCCGTCTCCACATAGACAATAGACTTTATGGTCTATCACTTTGATTTCGTCCGTATTCAGTATGTTTGATGCGTATTTAGCGGCAGCGGCAAATCCTACGGCGTTTGCCACGCCCTGCCCCAAAGGTCCTGTTGTAACCTCTACGCCGTCCACTTCGCCGTATTCTGGATGACCGGGTGTTTTACTGTCAAGCTGGCGGAAATTTTTCAAATCCTCCAAACTAATATCATAACCGCTCAAATGCAAAAACGAATATATAAGCGCGGATACGTGTCCTCCGCTGAAAACCACTCTGTCGCGGTTTAGCCATTTTGGATTTGAGGGATTGTGGCGTAAATGTTTTGATAAAATCGTTACAATATCGGCAAGCCCCATCGCAGCGCCCGGGTGTCCGCTGTTTGCCTTTTGCACCATATCGGCGGATAAAAAACGAATGGTATCCGCCTGTTTTTTTAAAAATTCATAACTCACCTGACATCCTTTATTTGAAATTTATATCTAATATTTTTTGAAAATAACCGTTAAGCGCGCCGAAGTTTTCGGCTTTTGTTTTGAGTTCCTTTACTTTTTCATCTCTTTTTTTCAATGCTTTCGTAAGCCCCATTAGGTTTACAAAGGAGTTTTTATTTGTATCGTTATTGGTTGGCTTGCCTGCCTCTTCCTTACTTTTGGTCGCGTCTATGATGTCATCTTGCATCTGAAACAAAAGCCCGAGCTCCAAACCAAACGTATAAAGTTTCTCCTCAAGTTCGCTTGAAAGTCCAGATATAACGCTTCCCATCTGCAAAGCCGCCGCAATAAGCCGAGCAGTTTTATGCGTATGTAAAAATTCAAGCTCCGTCTCATCCAAAGGATTATTTTCAAAATAACAGTCTATAGCCTGTCCAAGCACCATACCACCGCTTCCTGCGTTAAAACTCAAAATCTCGCACAGCCTCACTTTTGTTTTGGCGTCTATTGGGGATTGCATCAATATATAAAAAGCGTCCGTATTCAGTGCATCTCCCATCAAAACAGCCGTAGCTTCGTCATATGTTACATGAAGCGTGGGCGTTCCGCGGCGTAGAGGCGCATTGTCCATTGCAGGCAAATCATCATGTATAAGCGAATAGGTATGTATCATCTCCAAAGCCAAAGCGGCATTCATGGAAGCTTCAAGCAAAAGCGGACTATAAGCCTTTACAACATTTAAAAGCAGCATTGGGCGAAACCTTTTGCCGCCGGCATTTAACATTTTTTCATAAGCTTCATTGTAAAATGGATGAAAACTATGCACTTTCAAAATGTGCGTTTGCAAAAATTTTTCAAACTCTTCTGTCATATCACAAATTCCTTTAAAATAAAAGCTTATATGCTGTAAACAGCACTATTGATGCGCAGATAATTTTCCACCATATATCAAAATTGCTCTTTTCCTTGTCTAAAATAACCATATCATATATCCCACGCCCAAGCCACCACTGTTCAAACTCTATCACAACCGCCGCTTTATCGCATATGTTGAACTTTTGCGCTCTTACGTTTGCGGTAACAATAAGCGCACTGCAGCGGCTGTAAGTTTTAATGGCCGCAGCAGCATCTCTCACATTTACACCCTCGCACTCTATGTGTTCAACATCTTTAAGTAAAAATTCTTTTGGGTTATATGTTCTTGTTGCATTTCTGTCTGATTCATCTTTTGGGTGCAGCGATTCCGCCCAAATCTTGGCGCATTTCAGCGAATTTGCCAAATCATCAAAACCAATGCTGCACACAGCTCTGCTCGTTATCGGCTCTTTCTCAAAAGATTTCAAATCTGTAAAATCCACATGAATAAAAACCGTATAGAGATTAAAATCTGGATGTTCGGCATAAAGTTTGTCAAACGCCCTTTCCGTCATATCTTCTATATTTTTAAGAAAAGTTTTGGTTTTCAAACTTTTATCCTATCGCGCCGAAACTTCCCAGCATTTTTGAAGCCAAAAGTTTTCTATCGTCTTCTACCATTTTTACGGCGTCATTTACCGCACTCATAAGCAAAATCTGCATGGCATCTTTGTCGGATAAAAGCGAATCGTCTATCGTTATGTCTATTACTTCCGAACTGCCGTTCATGCTTATACTGACAAGTCCGCCGCCGCTTTTAGCGGTAAAGGTCTTGTTTTTAGACTCCTCTTGAAGCTCCTGCGCTTTTTTTTGAGCCTCCTCAAATATCGAACCCATTTTTGAAAAATCAAATCCGTCTAACATTAAAGACTCTCTTCCTTTTTTATGATACCGTTTTTCTCGTCAACCAAAACGACGGCAGGTTTAAAATCCGCCAACTCTTTTTCATCTATCATAACATATGATATTATGATTACTTTGTCGCCGATTTGCGCTTTTCTCGCTGCCGCGCCGTTCAAACATACAGTGCCGCTGCCGCGCTCGCCTTCTATTACATAAGTGCTTATGCGCTCGCCGTTGTTGATATTTACAACATCCACTTTTTGCCCAACTCTTAGCTTTGCCGCATCCATCAAATCCCTATCTATCGTAATAGAACCTGTGTAGTTTAGATTTGCATCCGTAACAACAGCTCTGTGGATTTTGCCGTAAAGCATCTCAAACATCATTTCAATACCTTTTTCGTTTTTTATATTTTATCAATTTTTTACTTTTAAAAATGTTTGCACGACCTCTTTGTCGCTGTATGGGTATTTTACGCCCTTTATCTCCTGATAAGTTTCGTCGCCCTTGCCGAGTATCATCAAAACCTCTTTTGGCTTCAGGCTTTCAAGCGCCGTTATTACAGCCTCTTTTCTATTCTCAATTTTATAAACTCCCTCCGTTCTATCAATACCGTGCGCAATCTCTTCTATGATATCCACGCTCTCCTCACTTCTTGGGTTATCGCTCGTGATGTAAATTCTTTTTGCATATCTCTCCACAATCTTTCCCATAATAGGACGCTTGAGTCTGTCCCTGTCGCCGCCCGCGCCGAAAACCACGACAAGTTCATTTTCCCTCATCGCTTCCAAAACTTTCTCTATACCATCAGGCGTATGGGCAAAATCCACAATCACCAAAGGTTCGCTGCTTACAATCTCC
>JAISNG010000191.1 GCA_031276365.1 Campylobacteraceae bacterium
CCCCCCCCGCAGCTAATACACTCATAAGTGAAATAGCATGAAAGACTTTTTTCATTTTTTCTCCTTGCGAAATTTTGTGTGCATGTTTGGATATATAATAATATTGATAATTATTATTATACATAAAGCGGAAGTCTATCAAAAATAAGATAAAAATAATCTTATAAAGAATATGCTTAATGATAAATAGTCTCATTTTTGTTGCACATCATTTACAAAACGCTATTTTTTAGGACTTTTTTTAGTGTACAATTCTAAGTTCCAAATTAATATTTTTTAAGGTAGAAAAATGTACAATCCATTTTTATGATACTGAAAATCAATACATATACAAAATCTCAGGAGGTTTTTTTGCTTAATATATTTAAAAAAAGCTGGTGGTTCAATATCCACATGATACTTGGACTTTTACTCGGTATCACTATCGCGATAGTCGGTGTAACGGGTGCTCTACTCTCATATCGCCCCGAAATAATGGCTCTTATCAACTCTGAGAGCTTGTATGTAGAAAAAACAACACAAAAGCCTTTGGCTCTTGCCCAAATAGTTGAAGAGGTCTCAAAACAATACACAAACATATCCATCAGTACATTTACGATATATGCCGATGAAACAAGGTCTATAGCTATAAATAGCGGTGGACACGGACGCGTTGGGTATTTTGTCAATCCTTACAACGGCGAAATATTGCCGAACATGAAAGGCAATGAGTTTTTCGGCACAGTATTGAGCCTGCATAGATGGATGACTTTTCAAGGTCTAAACACAACGGGCAAACAGGTGGTAGCGATATCAACTATAGCTATTATCATACTCTCAATAAGCGGACTTTGGCTCTATCTGCCGACCATGAGGCGAAATTTTTTCAAGAGTTTAACGATAAATTTTAAAAGAGGCTGGTTCGCGATTTTGTATAAATTGCATCTTGTTATCGGTGTTTATACTCTAATATTTGTCTTGATAATGTGCCTAACAGGACTTTACTGGAGTTATGGCTGGTACAGAACTATGCTCTATAAAATAGCTGGAGTTGAACAGCCCGTACGCACGAATATGCAGCGCCAACAACCGAAAGTACAGAGCGTTGATGACGTGAGTTATCTTGATACGATTTATATGACATTTAAGGATAATATTGGTGAAAATTACACAAGTATAACTCTAAATACAGTCGCACAAAACGGTACATATCCCATATTTTATCAAAATGACGACGGCGATATAACAAGAGTGCAGGTAGATATAGAAAAAAACAAAATTATATTTAATAACAGAGCTAAAGAGCAAACATTGGGCGAAAAATTTATCTCAAGTATTTATCCTCTGCACAGCGGGTATTTTTTCGGAGAGATAGGAAAATTTTTATGGTGCATCTCATCAGCAGTTATGGCGCTGTTCATGATAAGCGGTTATATAATGTTTTACAAAAGGATAAAAGCAAAAATAGCGGCTCATAAAAAATGATATTTGTCCCGCTACGTCGTAAGCAATGATCTTACAAAGCAAGTGCATATCGTGAGGAAACAAATGGTTTTCGGCAAAATGATATTTGCAAGGCAAATAAAATCATCTTTTTGTCGTTTTCGCGCCCTTCCGTCATTCTCGCATTAGTTATACCCATTTTGCCGCCCTCCATGCGATGCCTGTAAAAACAAGCGAAGCGCTTTTGGCTTATTGAAATATTTCCTTAAAAACTGGTGTACAAAAGAGACTTTGCAAATAGACAATATACTTATAAAAGAGAGTTGGCGTTTCGCTGTCCATCGCTTTTGTTTTTAGTTTGGATTCCCGCTTGCCTCGCAAATATCGTTTTCTGCGAAAACTCTTTGCTCGTTGCAGAAATGACGGAGAGGAAGATATCTGCCAGCGCTCTTTCAGCCATTCCTGTACGAACGATACGATATTAGCCATCATTATGAGGCGGACTGACATCCAACTACATGAAAAAATATAAAACGTCAATCTCTTTCATGAACGTATTATTATTTACAAAATTTCTTTTAGATACCCGTTTTCACGGGTATGACGGAGAGAAATTTTCATATTATTTATATATTTTCACAAATATGACGAAATAGGTATTTGTTCGTTGGTCGCAGGAATGACGGAAAAAATATAATCTAATAATAATTAATGTCATATCGTTCACGTTGTAACAACGGAGAGAAAATTTTCATATTATTTGCATATTTTACAAATATTATGAAATAGGTATTTGTTCATTGGTTGCGGGGATAACAAAGAAAATGCGCGCATTCCTTATGATAAATTCCAAGCAAAAGGCTATAATACGTACAGAAATATAGCCCGATAATAAACTAACATCGTATCGTTCGCATAAAACAAATCAAACACGCTCGCATTGTTCGGTCATTAAACAATGGAGAAAAATTTTCGTATTGTTTACAGATTTTCATGAGAATGACATGGAGAATACACTCGCATTCCTTATGATAATCTCCAAGCAAAAGGCTATCGCACGCACGGTTATTACAAAAAAGAAAACATTTGCATTTCTCATGATAACGATTAACGTCGTATCGTTTATGACGGTAGTGTTTTTATCAAAATACAAAAAGGGAAGTTTTTACATAAAAGACACGCTCTTTTGATTTGCATAACACGCTTTTTTCGCTTCTGCGTAACTCCCGCGAAGAACAAAAGATTTTCAGTAAACGATATTTGCAAAGCAAGTAAATTTCTCTCTGTTCATGAGAGAATGAGCGCAATCATAAAACATTTGTAAAAAAATATGAAGATTAAAAAAAGTAAAGCAAGACGAAAACCGAAGTTTTCGCCTGAGATTGGAGTTATTCGCCTTTAGGATTTGCTCCGTATTGGTTTTCTCCTCTTTCGCTGTCTGTCGCGGCAAGAATGATAAACCATATAATTCCCACTATAGGAATAAGAGTAATAAGCACCCACCAGCCGCTCTTTCCTATGTCATGCAATCTTCTGACTGCAAGTCCCAAAGATGGCAAAATGATAGCAAGGTTATATAAAAGACCCAACAATGCAAAGCCTATTATATTGACAAAAATAATAGCATCAACTATTGAAATCGCAATTGAAACTATAATGTTACTCAATACGAAAAACCAATACGCGCTCCTCCTCGCCCTTCCATTAAAATCAAAATAATGATTTTTAATGGCATCCAAATAATACTGCACCAACTGATTCATCCATGCTCCTTTAGAAAATAATTCAAAATTATATGCGCATTAGATTAATAATTTTTTATACTTATGTAATATAAAATTAAATTAATGACAGACTACGGCTATATCCATTCCATATTTTCGTATCA
This sequence comes from Campylobacteraceae bacterium, assembly GCA_031276365.1. Classification (GTDB taxonomy): domain Bacteria; phylum Campylobacterota; class Campylobacteria; order Campylobacterales; family Campylobacteraceae; genus JAIRKW01. Next base: position 3,311 of record JAISNG010000191.1, read on the forward strand.
TCTCTATATCTTTTTCACTCTCACCGCCGTCTGCATTCAGATAACCGCCTATGATTATAGCGTCTATTCCTGCGTCAAACATCTCTTTTTGCTCACCGCCGAAGACTGCTTCTCTGCCGCCTGCCATCATAAGCCTTGTATCTTGCAGATAGCTTTTGGCAAGCTTGATGCACTCCAGCGCTTCATCTCTTTTCATAACATCTTTTTTGATAGGCAAAGCAGGGTTTGGAATATAAAAATTTATCGGCGAAGTAAAAGGTTTCAAGGAGGCTACGGCTTTGTAAAACTCCTCTCTGTCTTTCCAGCTCTCGCCTATGCCCATAATGCCGCCAACACACAGCATAAGCCCAACGCTTGCGGCATTTTCACAAGTGCTGTAACGCTCATTCCAAGTATGAGTTGTGCAAATTTTTGGGAAAAAATCCTTTGAAGTTTCAAGGTTGTGATTGTAACTATCAACTCCTGCATTTTTAAGCTCTCTTAACGACTCTTTGTCCGCGCTTCCGCAACAAGCTATCAGGTGAAAGTCAAATCTATCCTTTACCGCTCTTGCCGCGCGGCTTATGTATTCCGTCTTTTGCGAAGTCAAAGAGCGTCCCGCTGTTACAAGACAAAACCCAAGCGCGCCGACATCGGCAAAGTATTCGGCTTCTTTCACTATTTCGCTGATTGGCTTGTCTTTATAAATCTCAACGCCTGTTTTGTATTTGTAACTTTGCATACAGTACGCGCAATCCTCCTTGCATCCGCCGTTACTTACGTTGCAGATTGAACACAAAAATATCTCACGCATTAAATCCACCCTTTTTTCTTAAAAACCAAAATCGGCGTTGCAGCTGATAGTATCATGAGTATGATAGACAGAGCATATCCGTATTGCCAGCTAAGTTCGGGCATTATCTTGAAGTTCATGCCGTAAATGCTCGCTATCAAAGTCGGCGGCAAAAATATAACATTGACAATCGTAAATATCTTGATGACTTTATTTTGTTCAATAGACAAAGTGCCCAAAAATATATTTTGCAGGTAGTCCAGCCTCTCAAAATTAAAATCCGTATGTTCAATGAGCGAACGGACGTCTTTTAGCATTATGGTTATCTCGTTTTTCAAAGTTTCTGGAAATTTGGAAGATTTTAAAAGCGAAGTTAAAATACGCTGTTTATCAGTTACGTTTTCGCGTATTTTCATATTCAAATCCTCAAATACGGAGATTTTCTCCAATATCTCTTCATCTTCCTCATTTACTGTATCAGCAAAAACCTGCCGTCTGACTTTCGTTATTTCACGCGCCAAAACCTCTATAGTATCAGCATCCGCATCAATCCTAATATCAATGATTTTTGTGAAAATATCAAATCCATCCTTCAAATCCTTGTGTGAAACGAACAGTTTGTTTGTAAATTCGTCAAAACTTTTGAGTGATTTATAGCGGATAGATATCAAAAGCTTGTCCTGAAGCATGAAAGAAACCGTTTCATTGTAGGGATTTTCATCGTTATTAACAAGAAAATAGCTGTTTATCTCTATCCTATCGCCCTCTTCCCAATACCTTGAGCTTATCTCTATCTCTTCACTCTCTTGCTTTGTAGGAAACTCCATGCTAAAAAGCTTCTCTATGGCGCGAATCTCACTTATGGTTGGAGTGAGCATATCTATCCAGATAACGTTTTGCAGTCTTGCATCATCTTTAAGCATACTAATATCGTTCATGACATCAAGGCGTTTTCCGCCTTTCAAATAATATCTAACCATATCCGCGCTCCTTTCTATATAAATAGAGCAAAATTATAATTCTTTTATACTAAAACTTTGGCATGTTTTGTGCCGATAAGTAAAATCACCGCACCCACAAATGATGATGATGCGATGGCAAATATCAGCGGAAAAAGCGTACCATCGTCAAAAAAATTCACCAAAAGTCCAGCCAGTGCGCCGACGCTGTATTGTAAAACGCCAAGCAGCGCATTTGCGGATGCGCTTGTCTTTGGAAAATACTCCAAAATGATAGAGATGGCATTGCCGAAAATGAACCCAAGCATTCCCGTAAACAACGCTATCAAAGGCGCTATGACAAATATATTTTCGCTCTTATGAAGTATCATCAAAACAACGGCGATAAGCACCTGCATTTTTATACCAAAGCGCAAAAGTTTCAAAGACGAAAACCGCCTCACAATCTTTGCATTTATCTTTGAAGTTATTATCATCACGGATACATTCAGCGAAAAACAGACGACAAACATAAACTTTGAGAGGTTAAAGTAGTTTATATATATGATTGATGCCGAAGCAAGAAGCGCATAAAGCCCAGAACTGCTTATGACAAGCGCTGTCATAATTATCATCGGCTTTGGAGAGGTTAAAACTTCAATATAGTTTTTTATCGGCGTAACTTTTCTCTTTTCAGTGAGATTTTGCGTTTTAAAATGTCTTTTGTAAAAATATAGAGCCAAAAACGAATACAAAGTCAAAATAACAAATATCGCTTCCCATGTCTTAAAAAGCAAAATGATAATAAAACCAAGAGCGGGAGCTACAAGCGGAGCAATGATAGTAATAGAGCCTATCATAGAGAAGATTCGCGCGCTTTCGTTGCCGCTGAACATATCTCGTACCGTTGCGGCTACATTGACTGTAGCAAGTCCGCCGCCAAACGCTTGAACAAATCTCAAAACCAAAAGCAAGTGTATATCGCCCGCGAAAATAATGCCCGCACTGCTTAGACAAAAAAGTGCAAGACCGATGATGACTATCGGTCTTCTGCCGTAAGCGTCCGATATCGGACCTCCGAAAAGTTGTCCCGCGGCAAGTCCGAAAAAGAATATGCTTATACTCATCGCAACCTGCGGTTCGGGTACATTTAGGGATTTGCTCATAACATTTATAGCAGGCAAATACATGTCAATGGCAAGCGGCGTGATAGCCGATAAAGCCGCAAGAATAAATACAAGTTGTCTTTCTGTAAGCGCTTTCATATCTTATCTTTTTTGTGATTTAGGTTTAGATTTTTTTGCGCGATGTTATAAGCAAAAAAAGAACTACACACTGCAATACAATTAAAATGTAGTGCAAAAAATATACCTGCGCTATTTTATCCAAAATTCCACTGATTTCCACTATCCTATAATAAATAAATGCGCCGCCAAGTCCCAAAAGATAGCCCGCTTGTTTTGATATATCAAGCAAGGAGTAGAGCTTCGTATCCTCCAAAACAACCGTTTCAACCCTTATGACATAATTGCCAAATAAAAATGTGATTTGATAGCAGATGTAGATAATCAAAGCCGAAAGCAGTGATTTACCAAGAGCTAAAAATGTCAAAACAATGCCCAAAGTAACAATCTCAACTATAAAAAGCACTGCAAAAAGCGCGTGCAAATTCATCAGCTTTTTATACTGCGAGGCAACTATCATCATGCCCGCGGCAAGCAGTATGCCGCCTAATGAATAGATTGAAGGGTTGAGCGGTTCGTAAATGACAAAAACGCTCCCTGTCGAAAAACCAAAAAACATAGAGCTAAAAAGTCTGTAAAAAAAGTAATTTCCAAACCGCATCAAAAACTCTTTCTAAAACCTATATAAAAACTCCTGCCCAAAGTGCCGTAACCATCTGCTTCCTGATAGTATTTGTCAAATATATTGTGCGCTTTAAGATATATGAACGCATCTTTGTCCAAATCATAATTTACACCGTAGTCAAACAAAAAATATCTTTCCATTTGAATGCTATTTGCGTCATATCTTGAACCTATGTAGGAGCCTCTTAGGTTCATGTATAAAGAGTTATTTATAAACCATGACAAAGAGCCTGTAAATTTGTTGCGCGGGCGTCTTGCTATTTTATTGCCCAACGTATCCTCGACATCAAGATATGTGTATGCAAGTTCACCCAAAAATGACTCCAAAAAACTCTGCCTCACACTTGCTTCAACGCCTTTGTAAGAGCTTTTGCCTGCAAGATTGTAGTAATAATCGGCAGGCCACGCGCCGCCGTAGTCAATCGCATTTTTGATTTTCTGCTCAAAATATGTAAGCGTAAAATCTCCATTTCCTGCCGAAATTTCGTATCCGCTTGACTCTTCTGCTCTAAGAGTATCCGTTGCACCGTAACTTTGCTGATAAAGATTTGGAGCCAAAAAGCCTGTTTTATACGAAGCTGACACAAAAAAATCTTTATAAAGATAGTACTTCGCGCCGATTTTAAATGTCAATTTATCTTCAAACGTATCTCTTGCATCAAACCTCAAAGACTGCGAAGCCGCAAAATCACCAAATCTATTTGAATTGACGGCAAATATATATCTGCTGTCTTGTGTATCATTTGGAAGTTTTTCGCCCGCTACGCGCTCCACCTCATCTCTTAAATAGCCAAAACCAACCAAAACAGAGCTGTCATCGGCATAACTCCACTCATCGCTCATGTAAGCTTCATAAGTTTTACCGATATATCCGTTGTAAAAAGAGCGTTTAAAGCTGCTCTGATTTACCCTCGCGTCTATTTTGTGCTTTCCATGTGCGCCTTCATAGCCAAGCGAATATAATGAAGTACGAATAGTGTTAAAGTATTTGCTCTCGCCATATCCGTACAAATCATCATAATCTTTGGCATCTTTTCCAGCGCTGTCGTCAAAGTGATTTTCAGCCTTGCCGTTTCGTATGAAAAACTCTAATCTGTCATTGCCGCTTATATTTACCCCGCCCTTGAGATGCAAAATGAGATTTGAAAAGCCGTCTTTTTCCCAATCCAAATCCCTGTTAGCATATCCGCTATCGCCCTTTTTCGGCGCGGCTGCGGAGATGCCGTCCGTCTTTATCGAAAGAAGCGAAAACGACACATCAAGCGCTTCGTTTGCATATCCTAAAGAGACCGCTGTCTTATACCACACATTTGAGCCCAGCTCCAGCAATATATCGCCGTCAAAGCCCTGTTTTTTTGTTTTGGTGATGATATTGATAACTCCGCCGCTCGCGTCGCTTCCCCAAACTCCGCTTTGAGCGCCTTTTACCACTTCTATCCTCTCTATGTTATATAAATCCACAAGTTCAAGCTGCGCGCCGCTAAGTCCGCTTACATCATTTACCCTCACGCCGTCTATCAAAACAAGCGTATGTTTGGCATCAAACCCTCTTAAATACAAAGAGCTGCTCTGCCCGTAACCGCCGTTGGCAGAATAGGATATGCCCGTGATTGAATTTAAAGCTTCGATGACGCTCCCAAAGCCTTTTACCTCTATTTCATCGCCGCTTATAATCTCTACAGAATCTATGGTGTTTGATTTTTGTTTTAGCGTGCGAAGACTGCTCTGCTCATAAGTTCTTTTTTTTTCAATATCAGCTATGACCTGTATTGCCTCCAACGCCTTTTCTTCTGTTTCCGCCTCTTTTTCGCTTGCTAGATTACGGCTTACATTGTCATCTTTTGCATTTAGTCCGATACTTTGCGCCTCAAGACTTACACCCGCACTGCATGCTAAAATCGCCGCAAGAGAAAAATACTTGCCCCTAAATCCTCTAAACAGTTTCAACTTGATCTCCTTTAAACGGCAAAATATTTTGCCTCATTATGATATACAACCAAAGCCGTCGTACTCTCTTCAGGGTGCATTTGCCAAGTCATCTCATCCAGCGTAACTCCAAACTCTTCAGGTTTTAAAAGTGCAAAAATGTGTCTGTTGTCACTTAAATCCGGACATGCAGGATATCCGAAAGAGTAGCGGCAGCCCTGATAGCCTCTTATGCAGACACCACTTAAGCTTTCGCCCTCGCCTTTTGCTATGCCAAGCTCTATGCGAATCTGTTTATGCACTATCTCCGCCAGCGCTTCGGCTAACTCCACACCCACTCCTCGCAAGTGATAATACTCCTTAAATCTCCCCTCTTTGTATAGTTCATGAGCATATTCGCCAAATCTTTTTCCAACACTTACGATGCTAAAAGCCGCCGTATCAACCTCATCGCTTCTAAAAAAATCACTGATGCAGCGCCGCGGATATTTGCTTTGGCGCGGAAAATCAAAAACCAAAGCAGTCTCTTTTTTCAACTCATCCATGCTCTTTGTCAAGTCACACTTTTCGCTCAATACATAAAGCTTTGTATCGCTGCTCACAACTCTGTAGTAGCCGTATATCGCAACAGGTTTAAAAAGCTCCTCTTTTTTGATTAAATTCTTTATGTCGGCGAACAGCGGCTTCAATACTTCAGCCTCCTGCTTACTCCTCTCATGTGCATTCATGTTTTTTGTATTGTATCCCCAGCGCGCGCTAAATAGTATCTTTTGATTTATCCACTTATATGCCAAATCCAAATCAACATTAAAAACCCTTCTGCCCCAAAACGGCGGATGCAAAACTTCATTTTTTGCAGGCAAAACCATTTCATCATTTAACGCTGCTTTTGGTATTTTCTTGACCGCTTTTGGTGTTTTTAAAGGCGTAAACTCCTTACTTTCTATCATTCGCATAGCATTCAAGCCGTCAAATGCATCTTTGCAGTAAAAAACAGCTCCATTGTAGCAAGGCTGACAAAACTCCTCCACAAAGTTTCTGTTCAGCGCCGCACCTCCCAGCAGTACAGGTACATTTATCCCCTCCCTGTCAAGCTCTTCCAAGTTCTCCTTCATTATCGCGGTTGACTTTACCAAAAGCCCGCTCATTCCGATAGCATCGGCATTATTATCCCTGTAAGCCTTGATAAAATCACCGATTTCAGCCTTTATCCCGATATTTACGACATTGTAACCATTGTTTGAGAGAATGATATCTACGAGATTTTTACCCACATCATGAACGTCGCCCTTGACAGTTCCGATTACAATGGTCGTCTCCTTTTTACTGCTTTTTGGCAGATACGGCTTCAAAAAATCAACACCTGCTTTCATCATTTCGGCAGATTGTAAAACAAAAGGGAGCTGCATTTTTCCCTCGCCGAACAGTTCGCCTATCTCACCCATCGCATCTATAAGAATACTATTTACGATTATTTCAGGCGATAATTCATCTTTTGCATTGTCAAGCAGTTTTAACATCTTATTTTTATCGCCCTCTTTCAGGGCTAATTTGATTTTATCTTTCGTATTAAGCTTTGCAAACTCGTCATCCGTGCTCTCTTTTTTGGCTTTTAAATCGCCAAAATGCTCTATAAATGCAAACAGCACATCCGAATTTTGTTTTGTATTAAAGAGTAAATCCTCGCAAACCCTCAAATCATCGGGCTTTATCTGATAAAATGGAATGATGCTGCCGACGTTTACTATAGCCATACTAAGACCAGCTTTCACGCAGTAGTGCAAAAAGACGGAATTTAGATACTCTCTTGCATTTTTATCAAGCCCAAAAGAGATATTTGAGATGCCAAGAACGCTTCCGCATTTGCCGTGCAAAGCCGAAAACTCCCTGATAGCCTCTATCGTTTCAATGGCGGCGGTAAAATATTCACTATCTCCGCTTCCAACCGTAAATGTGAGCATATCAAATACCAAATCGCCCTCTCTAAGTCCGCACTCCAGTGCAAGTTCATGCATCCTTTTTGCGATTGACACTTTTCTTTGTTTCGTTTTTGCCATACCCTCTTCGTCTATACAAAGACAAACAAGCGCCGCGCCGTATCTTTTGGCAAGCAGACAGATTTTGCGAAATCTCTCCTCGCCCTCCTCAAGATTTGCAGAGTTGATAATCGCCCTGCCGCCGATATTTTTCAAAGCCTCTTCAAGCGCGTCGATGGATGTAGAGTCGGGCATCAGCGGAAGGGGGATTTTTGTATTATACATGCGGATTACTTTTCGCATATCCTCTATCTCGCCGCGTCCTGCGAATCCTACGCTTACATCAATACCATGCGCTCCGCTTCTGGTTTGGTTTTGTGCCGTATTTAAAATCCCATCCCAATCTTTTGCCGACAAAAGCTCTCTGAAAACCTTTGAGCCTGTAGCGTTACTGCGCTCACCTATCAAAAACGGGGGAGGATTTTGGCGCAAATCCTTGCTCTCATACAAAGATGAGATAGAAGGCTCTATATGACCTTTGGGCAGTAGAGGAGTTTTATCTTTTACGGCTCTGCTTAATTCCAAAATATGCTGAGGAGTTGTGCCGCAGCAGCCTCCAAGAAGCGCAACCGCATCGTAATCTAAAAATCCGCTCTGAAGTCTTGCAAACTCTTCGGGACCCATCGGATAAAATGTATATCCTCCGCGATTTTGCGGAAGTCCTGCGTTTGCATGTATGCTTATGGGTTTATCCCAAATCCTGCTTAACGTTTTTATGTGCGGCAAAATATTATCTGGACCGCTTCCGCAGTTTATGCCAAGAGAAAATATATCAAACGGCTCCAAAATAGCAGCCACAGTCGCGATATCAGTCCCTATAAGCATAGTCCCGTTTGTTTCAATCGTAACTGAAACCATAACAGGACTTGAAACTTTATACCCATTTTTTGCATCCTCTATCGCCAAAAGAGCGGCTTTTATCTGCAATGGATCCTGCGCGGTTTCTATCAAAAATAGATCCACCTTTGCCTCAATAGCCGCCCTTGCGCATATAGCATATCCTTCGTACATTTCATCAAAACCGATAGCGCCAAATGACGGGAGTTTCGTCCCAGGACCCAAAGAGAGCGCCGCAAAGCGCGGCTTGTCGTCAAACTCCATGCACGCTTCGCGAGCTAACTTCACACCCTCAAATGTCAATTCATACGTTTTTTCACCCAAGCCATATTCGTCAAGCACCCACGGCATCGTGCCAAATGTGTTTGTCTTTATAATATCCGCACCTGCTTTTAGGTAACTTCTGTGTATCTTTTGTATTGCATCTTTTGCACTTATATTTAAAAGCTCATTGCACCCGACAGCCCCGCGCCACACACTCTCATCAAGTTTTAGATTTTGTATCTGCGTTCCCATAGCACCATCAAGCACCAGAACTCTTTGTTTTATTATCTCTTTCAAAGTATTTGTCAAATGTCAATCCTCACATATCTATAGTTACACACTTTGTCTATTTTATTTGACATAATCATATCATACTAAAATAAAATCTTGCGAAAACCATAAAAAGCAAAATAGAGAAAGATTATCAGTTAAAATTTTAATATTTTATATTATAATGCCAAAAAAAGGCATC
>JAISNG010000046.1 GCA_031276365.1 Campylobacteraceae bacterium
TGTGAATGGGATTGACCCGACGGGGTTAAAAGAGACTGATGCAAAAAATACACATCGTTATAACACGCTAAATCCTTTATTGCAAACATACTTAGCGTATAATGCATTCGCAACAAATCAGGATACAATGAAAGAAGCAAATGTTATTTTTTCAGATAAATATTTTCATTGTATGGCACATTGTCAAGGTTCGAATGCAGGATTAATCGGTTATGTAACTTCTTTTTACTTAGGAGAAATAAAAGAGTTAATAGATACAATTTGTGGAATGAGTGACACCAGTGAGGATAGAAAAGCAAATTATCAAGGACTTAAGGGTGGTGATTGTAAAAAAAGATGTAGCAAATATATTGTAAATGGCTTGGAAGGATGGTTATAGTAGTGATAAAATATATTACTATGTTTCTCAAAGTCTTTATGGTAATTGTCATTTTTATTATTACGTGCATGTTATACATGGAAGCTGTAGTATATATTGATTGCGGATTTAGCTCGCTGTGTTCAAAAAAATTAGATTGTCTTGATGGTGGAGGCTCTTGGAGCAAAGAACATAACGTTTGTTTATATGGATAAAATAGATGAACGGTAGATAAAAACGGCAGAGTTCAAAGATACAGAAATACAGGCAATCCAGCAAGTGATAGGAAATGTAAAATGACCTTAAAAATATTTACAATATCTCTACTGCTATCCTTTACTGTTTTTGTAAACGGTTGTACTTCAAATATAAGAGATATTAACAACGGTGAAACTTATCATGATTATGTGCAATATCTAAAACAAGCACGCAAGGGACAAGATGTTGTTCCAACAAAAGAAGAAGCTATAAGACTTGCTGGTGAAGCAACCAAATAATATGGTAAATAAAAAAACAGTAAGTATAATTTTTGTAGTTATATATAGTATTGTCTATATTTTATTCTAAAAATATAGGCTATTTTCAATTAAATCTTTTTCGTCAAGCCAAATTTGAGACAAAAAACTTTATCATTGATGTGCCGAAGTTTTATTGGATTGGGTTTAATAAAGATAATGGACGTTATATACGATTTGTTGGAGTTCCTGAAAAAATTAAGTATGTAAAAAAAGACATATTGCCAATGATAGATTTGTATGATTTTGATGATGTTTGGTTGGAAGCTTTAGAAATATTTTGTAATGAAACTTTTGAAAAGACAACCCAAACAATAAACAATTGGGAGGCTGAAATATATTCTTGCACAACAAAATCAAGAAACGATCTTTTAGACAAGCATATCGTATATAAAAATGAAACTTTTCATATTGTGTATTACACTCATGATGTAAATGCTTTTGAAAACTTTCAAAAACAATACGACAAATTCTTTGAAAACGTAAAACTGAAAGAGTGAGTAGTATAAAATATTTTAAACAACAAATAAAGCATCATAAGAGCTAAGAGATATTTATATAGGGGTCGTTTTTTCTCAATAGAATTTCCAAAAAGACCAGACATTTATATGAAAAAACGCGGCGTTGATATCAATAAATATAAATTATACGTAGTGAAAATCGAACAGAAAAGCTGAAAATACATAATATCTTATAACTGCTAAACTACAAATACAAAAGATTTGTTAACTCTTTTTGCATGTTTTCATACATGTTTTCATACCAGTTTTCATCATCTTTTGGGTTTATCGGCGGAAGGTATGAAACGATAGCTGTTCCGCTCTTCACTTTGAAGTTTTGCGAGTCCAAAATAGCTCTTGCGTTTGCTATGACAATGGGCTGGACTGTGAGGTTCAGTTTTTCGGCGAGGATTTTTGCGCCGATTTGAAATTTCAGCAGTTTTTCGCCTCTGCCTCTTGTGCCTTCTGGAAATATTGCTACAGGACGTCCGTTATCTATCCTGTCTTTAGACTCTTTCAGCAGTTTTACTATTGCCCTTTTATCCTCTCTATCCACGCGAATCATTTTTGATAGTCTTACGGTTTGTCCGAAAAATGGCATATCAAATATCTCTTTTTTGGATATCCATGCAAGATTTGACGGATGTATCGCTTCCAAAACCACTATGTCGAGCAAACTTTGATGATTCATGATGATGAGTTTTGCGTTCATGTCAGGCTCGCCTCTTACGTCAATCTTAAATCCTATCAGATATTTTTGCAAATTTGCCCAAATACGTCTGAAAAATTTATGATAAGGTCTGAATAAAAATATAAAAAAGATGGTAATCACAGCTGTAAGGATAAATTCAAATCCTGTGTAAACAAACCTAATTTTTGACAACATACTCTTCTCTCACCCAGCCGATACGTCCACTTGGAAGCAGTATTTTGACGTAGCCGTCCTTGCTTGAGAGTTTTTCAACCTCAAGTTCACCTTCGGTTATATGAAATACGGACGATTTTTCCGTAGGCAAAACACGGATGGAAACTTCAGAGTGAAGTTTGATTTTATCAAAAGGGTTGTTTGAATAAAATAGATATAAACCAGTCAAAACCACGCCTACAACGGCAAGTTTGTATTTTTTGTATATAAAAAGAGCCATAAAAAATACCAAAAGAATACCAACAAATATATCTTTATAGAGTTTAAATTTGCTCTCTTTTGGGTTTAAATCAGTGTGCGTGCTTAAATCGCTGCTTTTGATATTGAGTGGCACGTTTATTGGCTGAAAGTTGTGATTGATGGTATTAAAATAGGTGAAATCAATACTTTTCACATAATTTGGCACAATAACTGTGTATTCGATGGATTGAAGCGCTAAATCCTCTTTGTAGTTGTCGCTGCTGCCATTGTGGATATTAAAATCCTTAAGATTGCTGTATGCAGCTTCAATTTCAAGCGTTACTATGAGTGATTTGTCGTCAAATTTATTTGTAATTTCGTTCTTGACCGCAAGACTGCGTGCTACTACATGTGAAAATTTAGAATCTCCCTTAACGGGTATGATTTCTATTTCACCACCCTCAAGCGTTGCATTTTCAATAATTTCACCACCGCTTACAAGTTCTACGGTAATATTCGGCAATCTGGAGCTGCTGTTTGCCGAGCGTATATAAAAAATGTTTGTGTAGTATTCGCCGTTTTGGTCTTTTTCCCATTGGGAGTCTGGATTGAAAGCGCGAAAATTTTCGGAATTTGCCAAACGCATCGTTATTTTTTCATAATCATCGCGCGTTATAATCGCTTTCAACTTTATTGGAAAAATCTCGCCGACATAAACTCTTGAAGGGATGGATTCATATGATAAAAAAAGCGACTGTCCGTTCTCCGCGCTGCCGCTCTCTTCAGTATTGTTATTTTGCAGTTTTTCATCTTCTTCTACATGGATTTGACTGTAGCGTTTTATCTGCTCCGTCAAATCAAAAGACTGCGTATTTATCGCGCTTGCAATAAATATAAAAACTGCGCTTAAATATAAAAATTTTTTCATAAATTCAACCCAATAAATCCTTGCAGCATTTTAACTCCGTCATCACTTCCTAAAAGTTTTTCAATAGCGCGTTCGGGGTGAGGCATAAGTCCAAAAATATTTCTGTTTTTATTGCAGATGCCGGCGATGCTTCGTATAGAGCCGTTGGGGTTGCTTTCGCTGCCGTTTTTATCACAATATGTCAAGAGTATTTGGTTATTTTTCTCAAGTTCGCTTAAGCCTTTGTCGTCAATAAAATAGTTTCCTTCCCCATGCGCTATCGGGACATTTAAGATATCGCCAACTTTAAAATGCCTTAAAAACATATTGTCGTTATTTGTAACTTTCAAATGCTGATATTTTGAGATGAAGTGGACATTTTTGTTTTTTATCATAGCGCCCGGCAGGAGTTTAAGCTCAAGCAGTATTTGAAAACCATTACAAATGCCAAGCACAAGCCCGCCGTTATTTGCAAAATTTATCACATCTTTCATGATTGGAGCAAACTTTGCGATAGCGGCACACCTTAAATAATCGCCGTAGCTAAAACCGCCAGGAAGTACAACAATGTCTATATCTTTTGGCAGTCTTTCCTCTTTGTGCCAGAGCATGACGACATCCTGTCCCAAAAGCTCAAATGCGTATTTTGTGTCATTTTCACAGTTTGTTCCGGGATATACGATAACGGCTGCTTTCATTATTTAAGCTCAATCTCATAATCTTCTATCACTGTGTTTGCCAGCAGCTCTTCACACATCAGTTCGGCTCTCTTTTTTGCCTTTTCACTGTCCGTTTCGTTTACATGCAAGACTATCTGTTTGCCTATCCTGACACTCTCAACTTCGCCAAATCCCAAAGATGCAAGCGCGTGGTGAACGGCTTTGCCCTGCGGGTCAAGAACACCCTGTTTTAGTTTTATATTTGCTATAACTTTCATTTTTTACTCTCTAAATTTATTGTAAGTTTTTTAAAAAAGGCAAAAATTAAACCGTCTAATTTTGCAAAATCCTTTTCAAAACCTCTTCGTAAGCGACTTTCACCTCTCCGATACCTTGTCTGAACCTATCCTTGTCAAGCTTTTCATTTGTCTTTGCGTCCCAAAATCGGCAGCTATCAGGACTTATTTCGTCTGCTAAGAGGATATTTCCGTCTTTGTCAATGCCAAATTCCACTTTAAAATCAACAAGTTTCAAATCTCTTTTTGCAAAAAACGGCTTTAAAATATCATTTATTTTTACGCCAAGCTCTCTTAATTTTTGCAAATCGGCTCTATTTTTTACGACATTCAATATCAGACAGTGTTCGTCATTTATAAGCGGGTCGCCGAGCGTGTCGTCTTTGTAGTAAAACTCCACTAAAGTAAACGGCAAAACGGTTCCCTCTTTGATGCCAAGCCTCTTTGTCAAAGAGCCTGTGGCGATGTTTCTTACAACAACTTCAGCTGGTATAATGGAAACTTTTTTGACAAGTTGTGAATTCGCATTAATGGTTTTTACCAAGTGCGTTTGTATTCCTTCTTTTGTCAAAATGTCAAAAAGCTGCGTGCTTATCTTGCAGTTTAGCTCGCCTTTGCCTTTTTCATTGCCTTTTTTTTGAGCGTTAAAAGCTGTCAAATCATCTTTAAATTCGCTTATTAACAAATCCTTATCATCTGTAGCGTAAAGTTTTTTACCCTTTCCTTCGTATAAAAGCTCTTTTTTTTGCATCGTGTTTCCTTACTTTTTATTTGTGATATTTAAAACTTTTATGATATCAACCGCACTTTTTAATTGCAAATCTTTAAGCAGGTCATTTTTTGAGATGATAGAGTCATTTTTCTTTGCGGCGGTTGTATTTGCCGAAGTTGTCGTATTTGTCGGACTGATTTTTACGAGTTCGTTTTCAAGATGTTTTTTAAGGTCTGCTTCCTTAATGGAAAAGGTATCTTCATTATTAGGCACAGCTCCTGCATGTACTACTATATCGGGCTGTACGCCGACTGCCTGTATCGTGCGCCCGCTTGGTAGATAATATTTGGCTACTGTTATTCTTACGGCTTCGTTAGTTTCGTTTAGTTTGATTATTTTTTGGACGCTTCCCTTGCCGAATGTATTTTCACCGACTATTACCGCGCGTTTCAAATCCTGTAAAGCGCCGCTTACTATTTCGCTGGCAGATGCGCTTCCGCCATTTACCAAAACAACCATTGGAGCAGATGTGAGCATGCCTTTTTTGGCTTTATAAACTTCGTCCTCTTTGGCATTGCGTCCCTTTTGCGAAACTATCACGCCGCTGTCCACAAAAATATCCGTCAATTCTACAGCTTGATCTAAAAGCCCGCCAGGATTGTTGCGCATATCCAAAATAACGCCCTTTAGATTTTTGTGTTTTTTAAGAGCCTCTTCGGTCTGTTTGGCTACATTGCTGTCAAAGCTTGTAACTCTCAAATAAAGGATATTTTCATCTTCTATAAGTCTTGTATATACGGATTTTACTTTGATAATATCTCTTGTTATTTCAAACGAAAGCGGTCTGTTTTCGCCTTGTCTTACTACGCTGATGGTGATTTTGGTTTTCGGCTCGCCTCTCATAAGAGATACTGCTTCATCTATTGTCATACCTATTGTGGAGCGGTCGTCTATTTTCAAGATAACATCGCCGGATTTCAATCCTGCTTTGTCTGCAGGCGTATCTTCAATCGGAGCTATTATGGTGATGGCGCCGTCTTTCATACCTATTGTGATGCCAAGTCCGCCGAATTCTCCCTCCATTTGTACCAGTAAATCGTCATATTGTTTGTCATCAAGATAGCCAGAATGCGCGTCAAGATTTGTAAGAAGTCATTCGATTGACTTTGTAACTATCTCTTCAAATGTTAAATTGTCCACATAGATATTTTCAACGATATCTAAGACCTGTTTATATTTTGCAAGCGACTCTATGCGGCTTTCACCTTTTAGCGTAGAGTTGCCGTTTGTATTGTTATCTGCCAGAAGCGAACTTGTAAAAACTGATATGATTGTAAAAGTGGTAAGAAAACCAAAAGCAAACAGTTTTAAATTTTTAATAGAATTCATAAAATCCTCACAACTTATAATATTTAAAGAGTCAAAAATTATAGAGAAAATTTCCTAAAAAGCAAGTTAAAAACAGTCCTGCTTATAATGTTAAAATTTATGACTCTAATAAAATTTTTGCAATAATCTTGACATAATGACACTCAATGTTGTATAATTTTTTTAATTCAAAAAAAAGGAGAAAATATGCAATCAATATTTGAAAAATTAACTCACCAAATGACTGCTATGCTGGAAAGCGCGGTATCTCTATCGCTTCATGCAAAAAACGCGGAGGTAAAACCACTTCATGGAGCGTGGTCGCTTTTGACAAATTCTGGATCCATTTTAAATCAAGTGTTCAACAAAATGGCTATTGACAAAAGCACTCTTGAACTTGAGGTAAAGAGTGAAATAGACAAATACCCCAAAACATTGGGTCTAACCAAAGAGGGCATAAAGCTTTCGCGCGAATTTGCTGAGTCTTTGCAAAATGCAGAAGGAGTTATGCGGGAGATGGGTGATAGCTTTTTGGCTGTGGATACGTGGCTGCTTTCACTCGTGGAAAGAGATGAAATCAAGGGGATATTTAAAAAATTTGTAGATTTGCTTGAGTTTAAAAAAAATATCCAAGCGTTAAGAGGCGGCAAAAAGATAGACAGACAAAGCGCAGATGAAAATCTAGAAGCCTTGTCAAAATATGGTATAGATTTGAGCGCTAAAGCGCGTGAAAATTTGCTTGACCCAGTTATCGGTAGAGATGAAGAGATACACAGAATGATGCAGATACTCATCAGAAAAACAAAAAACAATCCGATACTTCTGGGAGAGCCAGGAACAGGAAAAACGGCTATAGTTGAGGGTTTGGCGCAGCGTATAGTAAAAAAGGACGTGCCAGTATCCCTGCAAAACAGACGTGTAATCACGCTTGACATGAGTGCGCTTATAGCTGGCGCAAAATATAGAGGCGAGTTTGAGGATAGGTTAAAAGCCGTTATAGACGAAGTAAAGAGCGCGGGAGATGTGATACTGTTTATAGATGAGATACATACTATCGTGGGCGCAGGTGCGAGCGAGGGAAGTATGGATGCGGCAAATATATTAAAGCCCGCTCTTGCCAGAGGAGAACTTCACACTGTCGGTGCGACAACGCTCAAAGAGTATAGAAAATATTTTGAAAAAGATGCTGCATTGCAAAGGAGATTTCAACCCATAACGGTAAGCGAGCCCAATATCAGCGAAGCTTTGCAGATTTTGCGCGGCATAAAAGAGAGGCTTGAGGCTCACCATGGCGTTACGATACAAGACAGCGCTCTTGTTGCGGCGGCGAAACTCTCCGACAGATATATAACGGATAGATTTTTACCAGACAAGGCTATTGACTTGATAGATGAAGCGGCTGCTGAACTTAAGATGCAGATAGAGAGTGAACCCGTGGAGTTAAGCGCTGTCAAAAGAGAGATAAGCTCTTTGCATGTAGAAAAAGAGGCATTAAAGATGGAGGAGAGTAAAAAGAACGATTCAAGGCTTAATGAGATAGAAAAGGAGTTGTCAAACGCTGAAGAGAGAAGAAGGTCGCTTGAGGGTCAGTTTGAAAATGAGAAGGAGGTGTTCAATAAACTCTCATCTGTTAAATCAGAAATAGATACAGCCAAGCGCGAAGTGGAGATTGCCGAAAGAGAGGGTGATTATAATAAAGCGGCAAAAATTAAGCATGGAATCATTCCCGAATTTGACAAAAAAGAGAGCGAACTCAAAACCGTTTGGGAAAAAATGGTGCAAAGCGGAACGCTTCTTAAAAATCATGTAGATGAAGAGATGATAGCAGGAATCGTAAGTAAATGGACAGGCATACCAGTGAGCAAAATGCTTGCAAGCGAAAAAGAGAAAGTTTTGGCTGTAGAGGAATATTTAAGAGCTGAAGTTGTGGGGCAGAATGAGGCTATTCATGCTATCGGACGGGCTATCAAAAGAAACAAGGCAGGACTTGGCGAAACAAATAAACCGATAGGAAGTTTTCTATTTCTAGGACCAACAGGTGTCGGAAAAACTCAAAGTGCGAAGGCATTGGCAAAGTTTTTATTTGACAGCGAAAAGGCGCTTTTGCGGTTTGACATGAGCGAATACATGGAAAAACATACGGTAAGCCGTCTTGTCGGGGCGCCTCCGGGATACGTCGGATATGAAGAGGGCGGACAGCTTACGGAAGCGGTGAGGAGAAAGCCATACAGCGTTATCCTGTTTGACGAGATAGAGAAGGCACATACGGATGTGTTTAATATACTCTTGCAAGTGCTGGACGACGGGCGTTTGACAGACAACAAGGGCGTTACGG
>JAISNG010000057.1 GCA_031276365.1 Campylobacteraceae bacterium
GAATTTACAAGCTCTGAAAAAGCTACATCTTCGCCGACTTTTGTATTTGTTTTCAGCTCCAATCCCGCCTCTATGAGCCAATTTACCCTTCGCGCAATAATCTCTTTTTCTATCTTAAATCCAGGTATTCCGTAAGTCAAAAGTCCGCCCGCTCTGTTTTGTTTTTCATACATAACAACTTTAATGCCTGCTCTTAAAAGATATGTTGCGGCGGATATGGAAGCTGGACCTGAGCCTACGATAGCAACAGATTTGCCTGTTTTTTTTGTGGTAAAAATCGGTTTTAGTCCATTTCTAAAGCCGTTTTCACTTATCGCCGCTTCAATAGCGCCTATCGTAACAGCTCCATATTTGTTGTCATTCAGTGAACAGTCTCCTTCGCAAAGTCTGTCCTGCGGACATACGCGCCCTGTAATTTCTGGAAAAGGATTGCTTTCGTTTGAGAGTGCAAATGCCGTGCGGATATCTGCTCGCGCACCTACAGCTTTGAGCCAAAACGGGATAAAGTTATGCAGCGGACATTTATTATGGCAAAACGGGTCTCCGCACTGTATGCAACGGCTTGACTGCTCTTGCATATCGTCTTTTGAGAGCAATTCGTAAATCTCTTTAAAATCTTTCGTTCTTTCAGTTACCGAGCGTTTTTTAATATCGGCTCTTTCAATAGTTAAAAAATCCTGCATTTTAATTTCCCTCCTGCGGGTTTAGGGGAAGTCTTGTCATATCTTTAGGATAAACCATCCAAAAATCTCTTATTGAGTGTCTGAAACTGTCCATAATCTGTTTTGCCTTAGCGCTTTGCGTTTCGTTGATATGCATCCTAAGAAGCCTTTTTAAAGTATGTCTTGCCTCATCCATTTCGTCCGTGTCTATACGTACGGATTTTACAAGTTCTTGGTTTAATTTATCTATAAAATCATGGTCTTTATCGTAGATAAACGCCACACCGCCCGTCATTCCAGCACCAAAATTCATACCTGTTTTGCCAAGTATCAGCACCTCTCCGCCTGTCATATATTCACATGCATGGTCGCCTGTACCCTCAACAATCGCGACAGCGCCAGAGTTTCTAACGCAAAATCTCTCGCCGACATTTCCCGCAACAAAAAGCTCTCCGCCCGTTGCGCCGTAAAGACATGTGTTGCCAGCACATGAAAAATATTCGCCCTGAACTCTTGGAGTAATGACTATCTTGCCGCCGTTCATTCCCTTGCCGACATAATCATTTGCAACTCCATGCAGATGAATCGTAACGCCGTTAATCAAAAACACGCCCAAAGACTGCCCTGCAATACCGTCCAGATTATAGACAATACTGTCTTCGTTTAAACCTTTGTTGCCGTAAAATTTCGCAATTTCACCGCTTGTTTTCGCACCGAAACTTCGGTTTGTATTTGTTATTGTTTTGTTGATAACGATATATTCGTTTTTGTTTTCTATGACTTTATACGCCTCTTTTAATATTTCGCTCTCATATTCGTTTTTGTCATACGGAGGATTTGAAGGCTTTTGACAAGTGTTTACGCCCTCTATATTTGTCAAAACAGAGCTAAAATCAAACTTTTTGGCAAACTCATCGTCTTTTACGTTTAAAAATTCGCTTCGTCCGACAATATCGCCTAACGACTCATAACCCAAAGATGCGAGTATCTCTCTAACATCTTCGGCTAAAAGCGTGAAGTAGTTTATTATCTTTTCAACTGTGCCGTTAAAGTTTTCTCTGCACTCGTTGTTTTGAGTAGCCACGCCCACAGAACAGCGGTTCAAGTGGCAAACACGCAGCATTTTACAGCCCAAAATCGTCAGCATGAGCGTACCAAACGCATAACTTTCAGCACCCAAAAGTGCGGCTTTGACGATATCAAGACCGATTTTCAAACCGCCGTCTGTTTGAAGATGTACAAATTCGCGCAAATTGTTGTATTTAAGCGCATTGTGAGCTTCGCTAAGACCTATCTCCCATGGATTTCCCGCGAATTTTATGGAGGTCAAAGGAGCCGCGCCCGTACCGCCGTCGTTGCCTGAAATAATAATCTTATCCGCATAAGCTTTTGCTACGCCTGCGGCTATCGTGCCTACTCCTGCGGTAGAGACAAGTTTGACTGTGATAGTTGCTTCGGGATTTACCTGTTTTAAGTCAAAAATAAGCTGCGCCAAGTCTTCAATAGAATAGATATCATGATGAGGCGGCGGCGATATAAGCGTAACGCCTGGAATTGTATAGCGCAGACTTGCTATCAGCGGCGTTACTTTGTGTCCAGGAAGTTGTCCGCCCTCTCCTGGTTTTGCGCCTTGAGCGACCTTAATCTGTATCTCTTTTGCATTTCTTAGATATTCGGGCGTAACGCCGAAACGTCCTGAGGCTATCTGTTTGATTTTGGAATTTTTGATGCTTTTTAGTCTCTCAGGCGCTTCGCCGCCCTCGCCAGAATTTGACATGCCGCCAAGTTTATACATGGCAAGCGCAATAGCTTCATGCGCTTCTGGAGAGATAGAACCCAAACTCATAGCCGCGCCGTTAAAGCGTTTAAATATCTCAGATGCAGGCTCAACTTTGCTGATATCTATAGGCTTTCTGTCGGATTTGATATCAAAAAAATCGCGTATCATTTTTAGATTTCTTGAGAGGACAAGATTTTTCATATTTTCATAATCCGACTTCAAGCCGCTGCGCGCCGTCTGATGAATCGCATGTATAACGCGCGGAGCGTAATCATGATACTCGCCGCCGTCCATGTATTTGTAAAATCCACCGATTTCAAGAGGAAACATTTTTGTACGGGTATCAAGCTCGTAAGCTTTGGCATGATTTTGCTCTATGCGCTTTTCCAAATCCTCATAATCAAGTCCAGGCAAAAGACAAAGAGCGTTTCTGAAGCAGTCGTTTATTATCTCGGATGATAAACCGATGATATCAAAAAGCCCCGAATTTTTATATGAGGCTATCGTTGAGATGCCCATTTTAGAGATGATTTTAAGCAAACCCTGACCAAGCGCGTGATTGATATTTTTCAACGCTTCTTTTGTATTGTAAGCGTCCATGTCTCTTGACTTTGCCATATCCAGCGCACTTGCATACAGCAGATAAGGATAGATAGCGCTTGCGCCGAATGCTATCAAAACAGCCGCCGAATGCGAATCCAGCACTTCGCCCGTTATCGCAACAATAGAAGCTCTGTGTCTTGCGCCGTTGTCCAAAAGAGCGTTATTTACACGTCCGACTACCATCGCCATGGGGATACATTTGTGTGTTTTGTCAAGTCCTCTGTCGTCCAAAAACACCATATGTACATTTTCGTTTCTCACCGCCTCCACGATATCATAAACCAAATCCTCCAAAGAACCATGCAGATTTTCTTCAAAAAGCGTTGAAAACGTGCGGCATTTGTACTCTTTTTTATAAAGAGGTTGATTCGGGTCGCCGAAACTTTTCAATATATCCATGCGCTCTTGCGTAAGAATAGGCGAGATTGATTTGATGCGAAAAGCATGAAGAGGGGTTTCGTCCAGAATATTGTGAGTTTGACCAAAGTCAGTATTTAAACTCATAACGACCATTTCTCTTATTGGGTCAATTGGTGGATTGGTAACTTGAGCAAATTTTTGCTTGAAAAAATCTGTAAAAAAACGCTGCTTTTGACTGAATGCGGCAAGCGGCGTATCATCCCCCATGGAGCCTGTAGCTTCCTTGCCTGACTTCATCATCGGCTCAATAATCATCTCGCGTATCTCTTGCGTTATATTATTGTAGCGCTGCAGATATTCCAAGTTACCAAACTGATAATCCTGCGTATTTGCAAACAAAATATCCACATACTCTTGAAGATAAAACATATTTTTGTCAAGCCATTCGGTGTACGGGTGTGAATTTTTCAGATAATCATTTATTTCTGGATTTTTCATAATTTTGCCGAATTTTAAATCAACTCCGAGCATTTCACCGCTCTGAAGCCGTCCGCGTTCTAAAATATTCTCTTCATCTACTTTAAGCACGCCATATTCGCTTGCAATCAAAATCCTGTTATCTTTTGTGATAATATATTTAGCAGGGCGAAGACCGTTTCTATCCAAAATACACGCTATATATCTGCCGTCTGTCAAAGAGATAGCTGCAGGCCCGTCCCATGGCTCAAAACTATTGCTTGCGTATTCGTAAAACGACCTTAATTTCGCGTCTATATGCGGTGAGTTTTGCCATGGAGCAGGTATCAAAACGCGCGCCGCTTTGAAAAAATCATAACCGTTTATAAGCAAAAACTCAAATATATTATCCAAACTTGCGCTGTCGCTTACGTCATCGGTTGTAATCGGAAGTAAACTTCTCAATTCTTTGTCTGAGTAAACGGAACTTTTCAAAAATTCGCTTTTTGTTTTCAGATTGAAGCGGTTTGCGCCTATGGAGTTTATTTCGCCGTTGTGCGCAAGCGTCCTAAATGGTTGTGCGAGTTTCCATTTAGGAAGCGTATTTGTAGAAAAACGCTGATGAAACAGTGCAAAAACAGCCTTAAAATCGCTGTTTTGCAGATCCTTATAAAACTCCCTCAGATAAGTCGGCATGACAAGACCCTTGTAGGAGATAATTTTGTCGGAAAATGATGATATATAAAAATCCTCATCGTCTTTAAGGGCATTTTCAATATTGCGTCTTGCCAGATACAAAAGCGCGTCAAAGCGTTTCGTAGCGATTAGAGAGTTTGGTATGACAAAAACCTGCGTAATTTTCGGAAGCGTTTTCAGAGCCAATTCGCCAAGAACACTCGTATCTATCGGTACTTCACGATATAGCAAAATCTTTAGGTCATTATCTTGACAAATCTCTTCAAATACGTTTTTTTGCTCCTCTTTTGTGAAAAAAACTTGAGCCACCGCAAACTGTTTGGGCAAATCCGCGCCAAGTTTCGCCGCCTCTTTTTTCATGAATTCAACAGGCAGAGAAAAAAGCAGTCCGCTGCCGTCTCCGCTTTTGCCGTCAGCGGCTATAGCGCCTCTGTGCATCATGCGCTCAAGTGCGTAAATAGCGTCTTGTACAATGTCGCGCGAAGCTATATTGTTGATATTTGCAAGCAGTCCGAAACCGCAGCTGTCTTTGTAACTTTTGTATAATTCCATCAATTACCCTTACACGTAAACATAAGTCAGGCCAAAAAAGTGTAAGAATATACCAAAAAAAAGCTTTAATATCAATTACTTTGTTTTTTTGAGATTTTGATAAATTTTATATATCAAGATTAAAATTAAAATCTAATAAATTTTATGATAAAAATAGAGTAAATTTCACTATTTTTCTAAACTTTTTATCATGTATCAAATTAAAAATTATATTACCTTAAAATATTTTTTGTATAATTTACACAATTTCTACTTATCTTGTAGATTGTATGTTGTATAATTTAAATAAAAAAATCAGAAATTATTTAAGATAGCCTTTATCATTTATAGGCTATTATTCTGAAATTGAAGAAAAGTTTTTATGTATGTTGATAATAAGTACACAATAAAGGAGTTAAAATGAACAGCGAAAGTTTTAGAGATTTTACAAATCTATATTCCACCTCAAAAACATTGAGGTTTGA
>JAISNG010000001.1 GCA_031276365.1 Campylobacteraceae bacterium
TGATAATACGATAGTTTATGCGGCTGGAGGAGAGAGCGGACTGTTTGTCGTGGATATAAAAAGTGCATTTGTCATAAATTCAATCAACATAATAGACGCGCGCTTTGTTGTTGTTTTAATGGACATGTCAAAAGCTTATGTTGTAAACAATAAAGGGAATATATTTGTTGTAGCTCTTTAGGGTTTTGTGAATTTAAAGTGAATGAATTAACGAGAGAGCGCAAACTCTCTCAACATTTTATGATTAATGCAAAATGGAGGTTTTTGCGAAAAATTGAGGCAGAAAATACAATGCAAAATCTATATGAAACATTCAAACTCTAAACATGCTTTTACTATGATAAAGACATATAAAGCCTCTATCAATGAGGAACACGAAGTAAATTTTATAAGTATATAAAACAATTTATAACATACAAAGCCTCTATCAACGAGGAACACTATGTGATACTTGTATCCCACTCTCAAGACAATCTATTTGGCGTTCAAACTTGACAGCTGGCAAAAGAAGTACACCACCTCTGTCATTCCTCATATCCCTTCCAGCATTTTGCATTCTTCTTCCGTCATTCCCGCGACCGAACGACAAGCGAACGGAAATGAGCGCATATCGTGAGGGAAAGCGGGAATCCAAAGAAATGGTAAAAATGAAATCATAAGAGAAAATAAAAGGTCTGACTTCAGCCGTTACGGACGCTTTGGCTCTAAAAATGAAACCATAAAAGAAAACAAAAGAGTAAATTCTAAAACGTTTAATCTTTCATAATTACTTTGATTATTTGCAAGACTTTTTGGATACCCGTTTTCACGGGTATGACGGAAGAGGATATTTGTTTATCATGAGATGACGACTTATATCACATCATTTGTGTAGGCATAATGGAAGAGGTTGTTATTTCCGTCATTCCCGCAACCGAACGACAAGCGAACGCAAGTGAGCGCATATCGTGAGGGAAGGCGGGAATCCATTACATTACATGAAACCATAAAAGAAAACAAAAGAGTAAATTCTAAAACGTTTAAGTTTTCATAATTACTTTATTATTTGCAAGACTTTTTGGATACCCGTTTTCACGGGTATGACGGAAGAGGATATTTGTTGTGATGACGACCGACATTGTATTGTTTGTGTGGGTATAACAGAGAGACGGATACCTGCATTCTATGATGATTGATGTTATATTGTTTGCGTGAATGACGGAAAAGTATATTTGTTCATCATACGATGACGACCGACATTGTATTGTTTGTGCTGGCATGACTGATAGAGTATGATTTGTGTTTTTACGGGAATGACGAAAATACGGCATAACAGGCGGTACATGAATGACAGAAAGAATGTATGAACCAATCAAAAGCGGCCACGCAAATTCACGTCAATGAGTATGTGAATGACAAAAAGAATACATGAACAACAAATAGATAGACTTTTGTATTGGTATATTTTGGCGAGTATGACAGCTTCTATAACAGTTTCTGATATACGGCGACATTGACGTTTTATGTATGGCATTTGCGGTTTGAGCGAACATAGTATTTAAAAGTTCCAAATATATCCGCGATATTTGACGTATTTGAGCGGAAATAACAGCCTTTATCTGTATCTCATGAGATAATACAAACATAACTGATTTATCTCTTATTTGGCGTTCAAGCATATGACAAACTTGAGAGCGCAATACAAACAATAATGGATTTATCTCTTATTGGACTTTGGAGGAGATGAACGGATTTTTGTATGATGCAAACAGCGCTGATTTGCCGCTTTTACAACTCTTTTCGCCAATATAACATTTTGGGTTCGCTATCTTTAAAATCCATACTTTTATAAAGGTTTTGCGCGATTTTATTATCTTCTCTCACCTCCAGACTTATGCGTGCGCAGCCTCGTTTTTTCGCTTCGTCAATAAGCGCATTCATGAGCATTCTTCCCATGCCGCATCCTCTGTATTTTTTTAGAACAACGATATCGTGTATGTTTATCATTGGTTTTGCACTGAATGTAGCAATATTTTCAAATGCAGTCAAAAGCCCAGTAAATTCGCCTTCGCTTGATAAGAGCAAAACTATCGCCCTTTCATGAGAGGCAAGAGCCTTTATCAAAAGCGCGCTGCTTTTTTCGTCCAAAACTCTCCCGCCGCCCATCTCATCAGCGATATAAGCGTTCAGAAGTGTTTTCAGCGCGCTTGTATGTTTGGGATTGTTATAGTCGCAATGCTCTATGTTTACCATTTTACCTCCTTGAAATCAAAAAATTACCCGCATTATAACACCAAAAACATTTTTTCGGCTCTTTCTTCATATAGCAATCTTGATTAAATTGATAAAGTAACTTGACATAAATACAAAAAATGGTTATAATTATTTTCACCTTTACAAAAAGCAGGAAGTTACACATGAGAAAGATACAACTATTCGATGTGTTTTTTGCGCTGTTTGTTGGCAGCGCCTTGATGGCTGAAAAGAGCGAGATTAAAATCGCAAAACAGTATGGACTTGCGTATTTGCCGCTGATGGTGGCTGAAGAGCACAAGCTGATAGAAAAACATGCCAAATCTCTGGGGCTTGATGTTGAGGTTTCATGGATTACTATAAGCGGCGGAGCTACGGCAAACGACGCATTGCTATCAGGAAGTGTTGATTTGGTTTCGGCAGGAGTTGCGCCTCTTATCAGGCTGTGGGATAAGACAAAAGGCAGAGTTAAGATTTTGACCTCTCTTAACGGAATGCCTCAAATCCTAAATTCGTCAGATAAAAAGATAAAAACTTTGCGCGACTTTACAGAAAATAACAAAATAGCCGTTCCTTCGCTCAAGGTTTCAATACAATCTTTACTGCTTCAGATGGCTGTTGCAAAAGAGTACGGCATTGAAAATTACGACAAACTTGACCATTTGACCGTTGTTTTGAAACATTCTGATGCTCTTGTTGCTCTGACTTCGGGCAAATCCGAAATCATCGCGCATTTTACGCAAGAACCGTTCGCTGCTTTGGAACTGCAGCATCCAAACATACATGAAGTTTTGAACTCTTATGACATTTTGGGCGGAGAACATACGTCTGTTGTTTTTTTCACATCAGAGGATTTTTACAAAAACAATCCAAAGCTTGCGTCAGCCATAATAGCCGCAGTTGACGAAGCCATAAAACAGATAAATGCCGATAAAAGCGCAGCGGCAAAACTTTATCTCAAAGTGTCGAAATCAAACGAGCCTTTGGAGCTTATAGAAAAAATCATAAAAAATCCCGATGTTGTTTACGCTCTAAAACCAACGCCGAATATCACGCTTTTTAGTGATTTTCTTTTTGAAACGGGCGCTATCAAGACAAAACCGCTTAGCTGGAAAGAGCTGACTTTTGACAAAATCCATTGATTGATTTGGCATCATCAAGATAAAATTTGGTCATGCATGTGATAATCTTGATTAAATTGATAAAGTAACTTGACATAACTACAAAAAGAGGCTATAATTTTTTTTGAATTTACAAAAAGGAGATTGTACATGAGGAAAATACAACTGTTTACAGCGTTTATCGCGCTATTTTTAGGTACCGCTTTAATAGCGGAAAAGAGCGAACTTCGCATATCAAAACAGTATGGATTGGCATATTTGCCGTTAATCGTTCTTGAGGAGAAAGGGTTAATCGCCAAACATGCCAAAACCGCGGGGCTTGGCGATATAAAGGTAGAGTGGGTAACATTCGGCGGAGGAGCTACAGCAAACGACGCGCTTTTATCGGGAAGCGTGGATATCATTTCAGGTGGAAATGCGCCGTTTATCAGGTTGTGGGACAAGACAAAAGGCAAAGTCAAAGCTTTAGCCGCGCTTGATCAATCGCCTTTGGTGTTAAACAGCGCGAATCCGAAAGTAAAAACATTGCGCGATTTGAGCGATAAAGACAAAATTGCGCTTCCCGCTGTCAAAGTCTCTATCCAGTCTTTGGTATTTCAAATAGCCGTTGCTAAAGAGTTCGGCGCTGAAAATTACGATAAATTAGACCATTTGACGGTTACGCTAAAACACCCTGATGCGCTTATCGCTTTAACTTCTGGCAAATCCGAAATCACAGGACACCTTGCGCCTGAGCCGTTTTTGACGATAGAACAGCAAAATCCGAATATTCATGAAGTTTTTAACTCTTACGATGTATTTGGCGGCAGGCACACGACAAATGTCATCTCCACTACAGAGGAGTTTTACAAAAATAACCCCAAACTCTCGCAAGCCATCATAGACGCTTTAAATGAAGCGGATATATGGATAGCAGAGAATAAAAAAGAGGCGGCAAAACTCTATCTAAAAGCGGCAAAATCAAAAGAGCCTTTGGAGATTATTGAAGCGATACTCAACAAACCGCAAATCTCGTATCAGACAAAGCCGCTGCCAAATATCACCGTTTTTAGCGATTTTCTTTTCAACACAGGCGCGATTAAGACTAAGCCAAAAGATTGGAAAGAGCTGTTTTTTGACAAATTGCATTAAAAGCCGAAAATAATGTCGGAGCAGTTTTTAGAGGTTAAAAATCTCACTTTACAATACAAAACAAGCGGCTTTCTGGTAACAGCAACGCATGATGTAAGTTTTGGCGTCAAGGAGGGTGAGCGGCTTATACTGCTCGGACCCTCGGGCTGCGGCAAATCAACCATATTAAAAGCTATAGGCGGATTTATCAAGCCTGCGCGCGGTTCTATCGTATTGAACGGCAAAGAGATAAAAAAGCCAGGCTTTGACAGAGGTTTTGTTTTTCAAGAGTTTGACCAGCTTCTGCCATG
Organism: Campylobacteraceae bacterium; assembly: GCA_031276365.1. GTDB lineage: Bacteria > Campylobacterota > Campylobacteria > Campylobacterales > Campylobacteraceae > JAIRKW01. The sequence goes on from JAISNG010000001.1 coordinate 4,775, forward strand.
GAAAAGCGCGCTTGAAAATATCGTTTTTGCCATTCGTTCCACAAGAAAAATCTCAAAAGATGAAGCAAGAAGCGAAGCTATAAAGCTTTTGCGAAAAGTCAATCTGCAAAAATTCGCCGATTCATATCCGCATGAACTCTCAGGCGGTATGAAGCAAAGAGTTGCCATCGCCAGATGTTTATCATTAAAATCAAAGGTGATATTAATGGACGAACCGTTCGCTTCATTGGACGCCTTAACGCGCCAAAAGATGCAGGAAGAGTTGTTGGAATTATGGGCTGATACGCGCTTTACGCTTGTTTTTGTAACTCACTCTATAGACGAAGCGATAACTTTGGGAACGCGCATAATTATGCTCTCACCGCATCCGGGCAAAGTGATAGAAGAACTTGATGTGGATTTGTCGGCTTTGGGCGTGGAGTTTGCCGCGCTGAAAGAGAAAATCTCAAATACTCTTTTCAAAAATCACCTGGATTATGTAATATAAAGGGGTCTCATGAGTGCAAAAAAAACAACATCCATAGATAAAATCAAAAGAACTTATGAGCGCGAAGCTGCCCTAAAAAGCGATGAAGTGAAGATAGAGTTGTCATTTTGGGAGAAATTTTTCAATAACAACTTTATCCGAAAAGCGCTTATCATAGCCGCTTTGGCGTTTATCTGGCAGATATACTCTTTGTATTTGGATAACGAGCTTATGTTTCCGACGTTCACCGCCACAATAAAAGCTCTTGCAGGCGTCATGTCAAGCGGTGAACTTCCTGAAAAAATCGCCACATCACTAAAAGTTCTTTTTATCTCTTATGCATGCGGCATTTTACTTGCTGCAACGCTTACGGTTTTAGCGATAACGACAAGAATCGGAACGGACTTACTGGAAGTTTTGACCTCCATGTTCAATCCTCTCCCTGCTATCGCTCTTTTACCTTTGGCGCTTTTGTGGTTTGGACTTGGATATCCTAGTATAATTTTTGTGATTATCCATGCAGTAACTTGGCCAATCGCCTTAAATATCTATAACGGCTTCATGGGGGTAAGCAACACCTTGCGTATGGTCGGCAAAAATTATGAACTCAGCGGGTTTGGTTTTGTGTTTAAGATATTGATTCCTGCGGCGTTTGCAAGCATTTTGACAGGACTTAAAGTCGGCTGGGCGTTTTCATGGAGAACGCTCATCGCCGCAGAGTTGGTTTTTGGCGTAAGTTCCGGCGGCGGAGGTATCGGTTGGTTTATATACGAAAAGAAAAATCAACTTGATATTGACGTTGTATTTGCAGGGCTTTTGAGCGTTATCATAATCGGAATATTGATTGAAAATATCGTATTTAAGACCATCGAGAGAAAAACGGTAGTCAAATGGGGTATGAAATTTTAACTTTTAGGAGGAGTCTATATGGGCGCAAGAAGTACATTAAGTTTTGAAGAGACAGCGGCGAAATATCCTAATTTTCCGCGTCTTATCATGTTAAAAACAGATATTCATAGGCGCGGAGTTTACTACACGCCAAACGCTCTTAGCGTTATAGATGAGACGCGTCATCAACTTGGCGGAACTCATATATTCGGCACAAGAGACGGCAAACTTACAAAACGTCCCGAAGCTTTTACGTTAAGAGACGGCACATCTGTACTAAGCACACCTACACCGCTTGAAAACAATCCTTATGTGGTTGATTTGATAGACGGGAGGCTTGTTTTGACAGATGAGGGGAGAATACTTGAAGAGGTGTATTACTGGGAGAAGCCTGATTATTACGACAAGAAAACTTCAAGCGGCGCACTCATGCAAAATATCATAGGCTCGCGTTCCCAAAGACTTTATCTTGCGCCGAACAGATACTGCCATTTTTGGACAGACGATAACGGATGCAGATTTTGCGATATCGTAAATAATCTCAAACAGCAGAGAAATGAGATAGAGATGCAAACAAAGATAAAACCCAAAGACGTATCCGAAACCATCAAAGAGGCTTTGAAAGAGAAAGGCAGATTTACAGCTATCGCCATCACGTCGGGTTCTGACTTTCATGGAAAAGAGCCGTTTGATAAGGAAGTGGATTATTATATTGAGATTTTAAACTCTATCAATGAAAACTTTGCAACAGACAAGATTCCCATTCAGCTCATATGCACAGCGCTCAATAAAGAGCAGTTAAAAAGGATATACGAAAACACAAATGTGCTTAGCTTGACTATGAATATAGAGGTTTTAAACGAGAAAATTTTCAATATTGCATGTCCGGGCAAAGCCAAATGGATAGGCTATCAAGAGTGGAAAAAGCGGCTTATTGACGCGGTGGAGATTTTCGGCGAAAACAGAGTAAATACAGGTGTGGTTTCAGGCGTGGAACTTGCCGAACCGTTTGGATTTGAGAGCGAAGATGAGGCGCTTGAGGCTGTACTTAAAGAAGCCGACGAGCTTGCAGGTTATGGCGTAAGCACGGTAAATATGGTTTGGGTCCCGCGTCCGAACACTTATCTTGCAAATCAGAAAAACGCCTCTTTGGAGTATTACGTCAAGCTTGCATGGGGACTTCAACAAATAAGAGCAAAATACGCTCTTAAGATAGATTTTGACGATTACAGACGCTGCGGCAATCACCCAGATTCTGATTTGGCAAGAGTATTTTAGGAAACCTCATGTACGTTACACATTTGGAGTGTCCAAAATGTAAAAGCCGTTATAAAAAGTTGTCTCAGTTTTGCGAAAAATGCTCCTCACCGCTTTTGGTACGTTATGACATCAAAAAGATAAAATCCACCTTTTCTAAAGAGAAACTTTTGACGCGGACGTATAATCTGTGGCGATACAAAGAGCTTTTACCGATAATTCATACAAAAAATATAGTCTCTTTGGGCGAAGTTATCACGCCATTGATAAAACTTAACGCTTTGGGAAAACATCTTGGATTTAAAAATCTCTTTTTAAAAGATGAAGGAATGAATCCTGGAGGCAGCTTCAAATCACGCGGCGCGGCTGTGGGCATATCAAAGGCAAAAGAGTTAGGAGTCAAAAGTTTCGTTATGCCCACAAACGGCAACGCAGGCGCTGCTTGGGCGATATATGCGGCAAAAGCGCTCATTGAAGCAAATATAATTATGCCAAAAAACGCCCCTTTGATTACAAGAAACGAATGTGCGATAAGCGGCGCGAAACTCTATCTTGTAGATGGATTGATAAACGATGCCGGCAAAATCGCCGCCAAAGCAGTGAAAAAATATGGCATAATGGACGCCTCAACACTTAAAGAGCCTTACCGCATTGAGGGCAAAAAGAGTATGGGATTTGAGATAGTCGAACAGTTCGGATGGAAAACGCCTGATGTGATTTTGTATCCCACGGGCGGCGGAGTAGGAATCATCGGTATTTACAAGGCTTTGCTTGAATTAAAAGAGCTTGACATCATCAAAAAACTGCCGCGCCTTGCCGCGGTTCAGGCTAAAAATTGCGCACCGATAGTAAGAGCTTATGAGAGCAGACAAAAAGAGTCTGTCTTTTGGGAAAATGCCGAAACAGTGGCATTTGGCATCACAGTTCCAAAGGCATTGGGAGATTTTTTAGTATTGGAGGCTATTTATAAGACAAAGGGTATAGCTGCAGCTGTAAGCGATGAGGATATTTTGGAGTATCAATCTCTGCTTGCAAAAAATGAGGGACTTTTTATCTGCCCCGAAGGTGCGGCAACAGCGGCGGCGGCTCATCTGCTCTTAAAAGAGGGATGGATAAAACCAAATGAAAAAGTTGTCTTGCTAAATACTGGAAGCGGCTTAAAGTATCCCGACACGTTCAAACCAAACCCGCCGATATTGGGCGTTAATGATGAGATTGTGATTTGATATTTTTGAGAGTTTTTATCCGCTCTACACGTAAATTAATAAAACTTCAAAGTTACTTATTGTAAAATCGCGTCCTATTCTATTTTTAAAGAATAAATCCTTACTCTTTTTTAAGAGTTTAAAATCCACAAGGAGAATACATGCGACATTATGAACTGCTGTTTGTCCTGCGTCCGACATTGACGGAAGAAGAGACAAAAGCTAAAGTTGACTTCATCAAAGAAGTTTTGGAAAAAAACGGCGCGCAGGTAGCCGCAAAACTTAACATGGGTACAAGAAAACTTGCTTACACCGTGCAAAAATTTAAACGCGGACACTACACCGTGTTTTACTTTCAAGCCCCAGCGTCAGCTATCGGCGAGATTGAGAGAATCATTCGCATCAACGAAGAGATTATCAAGTTTTTAACAGTAAAATTTGAAAACAAATCAGAGATTGCCTATTTGGAAAAAAGCGTTGCCAAAACTATCGGCAAAGCTGAAAAAGAGGCTAAACCAGAGAACGAACCAAAAGCAGAAGCGGTCTCTGAAGAGGCGTAAATCGTCATCAAAATTTAAGGATTTCGTATGTTTAACCGCGTAATTTTAGTCGGCAACTTAACCCGCGACATTGAGCTTCGCTATACGCCAAGCGGAATGGCTATCTGCACAACAGGTATCGCTGTAAACCATCGCTACAAAAAACAGGACGGAAGTCAAAGCGAAGAGGTTATGTTTATAGATATCACGCTTTTCGGGCGAAACGCCGAGATAGCAAATCAGTACCTTAAAAAAGGAAGCAAAGCGCTTATTGAAGGGCGATTGAAGCTTGACACATGGAATGACCAAAACGGACAAAAACGCTCCAAGCATACTATAACAGTGGATAGCTTGAAAATGATGGACCAAAAGAGTCAAGATAAAACGGACAGCAGCAATTTTGACGAAGAGTATCGCAGTTCCGCGCCAAGTACGACACAAAATACGCCAAAACAGAACATTCCAGAAATCGACATAAACGAAGACGAGATACCGTTTTAATTAATTTTAAGGATAAAAACAATGACTGAAAAGAGAAAATATTCACGCAAATATTGTAAATATTGCGAACAAAAGATTGAGTTTATAGACTACAAGGATACGAAATTGTTGAAACATTCGCTTTCCGAACGCTATAAGATTATGCCGCGCCGCTTGACAGGCAATTGCAAAAAACATCAGGAGATGGTGGAGAGCGCTATCAAACGCGCAAGACACACTGCGCTTATTCCGTATATCATTGATACGAATAACATAGTTTCAAATCCATTTGAACTTCTATAAAATCGGAGCGCGAACCCCGCGCCCCGTATAACTTTCGCAATAGATAATATTTTTTAATAACACTATCGGCATTTTGCAAAACTTTTTAGCGTAAACTTTCTTGTAACACAGTATGTTCGTTTATTCCGTTATTTTTGCACCCAAACAACGAATAAATCTCATACGTAAAAACAGATGGCGAAACGTCAATTTTTCCTATAAATGTATTATTATTTGCAAAATCTTTTTTAGATTCCGATTTTCACGAGAATGATGGAGTTAGGACGAAAATTACAAAAACAATAAGCGAATGCGCATCGCCTCTGTAATTCCCCGCGTCCCTTTTCATCATTCCCGTGCGAACGATACGACCTCAGGAATGCGGAAATCCACTCTACTCTATCATTTCCGTGCAGGCGGAAATCCAAAAAAATAAGAAGTTATAAAAACTTTTAAACAATAATTGAATTTTAAAATCTTTTTTCTATGGATTGCTTTGTCGCAAGTTCCTCACAATAACGAAAAAAGTACAAAATGTCATGATTTGTATGACAAGCCAATTCACAATAATAAACAATACTGCTTTTTTTGACATTACTCCATCAAATATTTGGATAAAATCAAAAATAGGCACTAAAATTATTTTATGATATAATTTTGAAATTTTAATAAATAAAAAAGTTGGCTCTCATGATAATACAATTAATAAGTTATAAGACTATAATATCTAAAGATATAAAGTGCAGTAATTTTAATAACCCTCAATCACCCGATGATTTTAACATAAATATAATAGATTTAAATAATGATAGTATTTGGCGTTGGAACTCTGATAATAGTAATACGATAGATAATTTTAATGACTTTACTGATATATCAAAAATGATTTCAGGCTCAAAAAAAACAAAAATAGTTATAGTATATCCACAAAATCATAATTGTCTTTTTTATAGGAGTGACCGTTTTGGTTATCATGAATATAAAGATAAATTAAAAAATCATCTACCTGTTTTACTCAATATAATTAATACCTTAACTACCTACGATAGAAGAGGCGGACAAGATAATGCAAAATTGCAAAAAATGGCTGATACCTTAACTAAATTAAAATTGCAATCTGTTCTATTTGAAAAGACAGAAACTACTATAGATGGTATAAAATTTCTATCCGATTTTCGTTTTGATACAATTGAAAATTTACAATGCTTAACCAAATCAGATATAAGTGAAAAAAGTACCACTATTAAATTACAGCATCCGTATAATAAAATAGAGATTATCTTGACTACACTTTATAATATAACAAAAGATGAAAAATCTTTGCAGTCCTTTTTAAAACATGTGAGATTAGTGGAAATAAAAGAAGAAGAGCCAAAATGGATTAAGCTTTATAATAAATTTGATGACAAAGAGATAAAAGTTTCAATAAGTGAAAATGAGAAAACCATTGCCGAACTTCAACAAAAAATTATTGAAAACAGTAAAATTTTAACACAAAACAGTAGATGGAAATCAATACTTTATGAACAAGGCGAAAATTTAGTTATAGTCGTGCTTAAAATATTGGAAAAACTCTTGAATTATGATTTTTTATGTCGTAAAGATAATTTTGAAGAAGATTTTTTAATTGAAAAAGAGGATATTATCTTTATCGGAGAAATCAAAGGCGTTAATACAAATGTCAAAGGTAATCATATCTCGCAGACACTTACTCATTGTGATAAATATAAAGATGAATTAGAAAATAAAGGTGATAACAAAGAAGTAAAAGGATTACTTGTAATAAATCATCAACGAGACAAACCAACATAGTCTTTTAGACTATACAAATATTTTCAGCGCTTTTGCTAAATCCTCTTTTGTATCTATGCCACAACTTTTGCTCTCAACCTCTACCATACTTATCGTTCTGTCATAATACAAGGCGCGCAGTTGTTCAAGTTTTTCTATCTGCTCAAGCGGAGCGGGAGGCAGAGCGCAAAATGAGCGCAAAGAGCCGAATGTAAAACCATAAACTCCAAGATGCCCGAAGTATTGCACACCCGCGTTTTCTCTGTCGTATGGCATGAGAGACCTTGAAAAGTAGAGCGCATTTTGATTTTCGCTTACCACAACTTTAACGAGATTTGGGTCAAGCGCTTCATCTTTGGTTATTTTTTTATAGCAGCTTGCCATAACCCATTCGCTTTTTTCTCTCAGCTCTTCAACTCTTTGTCTCAAAGCCAAAACTACGCTTTGCTCTATAAAGGGCTCGTCTGATTGCACATTTATCACTATCTCATCTTCGCTAAGTCCAAGTTTTTGTGCAGCTTCATTTATCCTGTCTGTTCCGCTTTGGTGATTTGGATTTGTCAAAACTGCTTTTATGCCATATTTTTGTGCGATTTTTATCACCTCTTCGCTATCAGCCGCAATAATCGTATGGTCTATCCCTTCAACTGCTTTAGCTGTTTTTATTACCATAGGAAATCCCGCGATATTGGCGAGTATCTTATTTGGAAATCTTGTTGAAGCAAGGCGCGCGGGGATGATTATCATGAGCTGCCTTTTAAAAAGTCTGTTATGCTTTTTTCTATTTGGGTTTTTTCAACGACATCAGGATGTTTTATCTCTTTTTCAAAAAGAGAGCTTATACATTTGGGAATAGTTAAATTTAAGGCTTTGCTGAAGTTTTCAAGCGCCTCTTTGTCGGCTTGTTTTTTGCCGTTGTTTTGCAGTGCGCTCCACATTACGGGCGCAAATTTTGTCCACTCTGCAGTTGAACATATAACGCATGGAATATCTTTTTGTTTTAATTTTTCATATGCTTTTATGCAAGTAGCCGTGTGCGGGTCTAAAACATAGCCCTCTTTGGCAAATTTGGCTATGGTTTTTATGGCAAATTCATCATCCGAATAGACCGCGTCAAACTCTTCTCTCAACGCTTCCAGCTCGTTTTTGCTCAATGTGTATGTTCTGTTTTGTGAGAGTTCGCTCATCAACTCTTTACATCTTTGATTTCCGAATTTATCAAACAAAACCCTCTCAACATTTGACGATATCAAGATGTCCATCGCTGGAGAGGTACTTTGCAAAAGTTCTCTTTTGCTGACGTCATAAACGCCCGTCGTCAAAAGGTCAGTCAGGATATTGTTGATGTTTGAGGTTATGAGGATTTTTTCTATCGGCAAACCTATCTTTTTTGCATAATAAGCTCCAAGCGCGTTTCCGAAGTTGCCGCTTGGGACGGTTATATAAAACTTATCGCCGATTTTAAGCTCATTTTGCTTTAAAAGTTCGATATAACTTGATACATGGTAGATGATTTGAAATATTATGCGTCCGAAGTTTACCGAATTTGCTGCACTAAGACTGATATTTTGCTTTTTAAGATTTTCTCTAAAAGAGTTCGAAGCCAAGAGTGATTTTAGCGCATTTTGCGCATCGTCAAAGTTGCCATGTATGCCTATGACTTTAATGTTTTTGCCCTCAGCAGTTATCATCTGAAGGCGTTGAACATCGCTTGTTCCGCCGCTTGGATAGAGGCATACCACTTGTATGTTTTCTTTGTTCTCAAAAGTATCAAGCGTAGCAGGTCCGGTATCGCCGCTTGTAGCTGCCAAGATGAGATATTTTTCACCCTGTTTTTGTGCCAAATACGAGAGGATATACCCGAAAGGCTGCAAAGCCATATCCTTAAATGCGCGTGTTGGACCGTGGTAAAGCTCGTTTACAAAAAGGTCGGGTTTGATTTTGACAAGCGGCGCGGGGCTGTTTTTGTTGTCAAATTTATCATATAAATCCAAAGCTTCCCGTAAAATGCGTTCTTCTATATCAATCTGAAAGAGCCTCAAAATCTCCAGCGCCAGCTCTTTATAGTTTTTGCCGCTCATACGCGTAAAAAAATCCTTGTCAAATTTAGGCAAAGTTTCGGGCGAATATAATCCGCCGAAACTAGCGCTCGGATTTAGTATCGCGTATGAAAATTTAACGCTTTTTGGATTTTTCCCGTCATTTCCTCTGGTTTCTACAAACATCATTTATAAGCCTTTAAACTTTTATCAATCCATTTCAGATATTCATCCGACCCGCATGCAATCTTTACCGCTATGATTTGTGGCACTTCGTATGCGTGAAGGGATTTTATGCACTCTTCAACTTTTTTGTAATTTTTTACTTTTGTCTTTATCCGAATCTCTATTTCATTCTCTCTACAAATGCGCCCTTGCCACTTATAACTTGAAAAAATACTTGCAAAACTAACGCATGCGGCTAAATTTTTCTCCAGTAGTTCATCTGCAATCTTTTGCGCGGATTTTTCATCTGAAGTTGTCGTAAAAATCATAATATAACTCATTGTTTTATAATAGTCCCTATGCCTTCATTTGTGAAAAGCTCCAAAAGTATGGAGTGTTCTATGCGTCCGTCAATGATATGGGCATTTTCTACACCGCCGCTTATCGCTTCCAAACATGCGTCGATTTTGGGAATCATCCCGCCGCTTATCGTGTCGTTTTCTTTCAAAACTTCAATATCTTCGGGGGTTAGTTTTGACAAAAGTTTGCCCTCTTTATCCAAAACACCCAAAGTATCGGTCAAAAATATCACCTTTTTTGCCTGCACACTGAGTGCGATTTTGCTTGCGGCTAAATCGGCGTTTATATTGTATCCAGGATGCGAAGAGTCATCGCCGGATGCGATAGGAGCAACAACAGGGATAAATTTTTCATCAATCAAATCATTCAAAACGCTCTCATTTATCTCTGTTATCTGACCAACAAGTCCATATTTTCCGTCATCAATCGCTCTTGCTTTCATGAAGTTGGCATCTTTTCCTGTTATGCCGATAGCTTTTGCTCCGTGATGATTTAAAAGGGTCGTAATCTCTTTATTGACATTTCCGCTCAAAACCATCTCTACAACTTCCATGACTTTTTCATCTGTTACGCGAAGTCCATCCACAAAATCGCTTTTGATGCCAAGCTTGTCCAAGATGAAATTTATGCTTTTTCCGCCTCCATGAACTATGATGATGCGAATACCCACAAGATACAAAAGCACGATATCCTGCGCAAATTTCTCTTTCAAATCCGCATTTATCTGCGCCGCACCGCCGTATTTTATGACTATGGTTTTGTTTCTGAATTTTTTAATGTATGGAAGCGCATCAAGGAGGATTTGCGCTTTTTGAATTTTCGTCTGCAAGATTTTTCCTTCAAAAATAGATAAGCGCTAATTTTATCAAATAAAGAGATAAATTGCGGTTAAAATCGGCTGTTATGACTACTTTTAATTTTTGTTATATTCGTACAAACGATACAATGTCAGTCGTTATTGTGAGGTCAGGGTCTCAAAAAGCAAACAAGTTACTTTTTGAGTAAAGAATGTGGGTATCCAAAAGAAAAACTAATATCAAATATAAAAATTAAAGAAAAAAATAAATTGCAATAATTATAAAAATGGCAAATTATTTTTGAAATTTAGCTTTTTTTGGATACCCGCATTCCTTATGATGAAATTCCTGCAGAAAGCTATCACTTGCGTGTGAATGACGAAAAGGGACAAAGATAACAAGATGGACGGAATGCGGAAATAACGGAGTGTGCATGCTTGTCTTGCTTTTCTTGCAAAAACATACGTGAATAACAGAAAAATGGGCGCAGAATGGCGGAGGGCAAATGTTCATTTGCTTTTAGTATGTCGAAGCTATCTCGCATCCAACTCTTGTCAAATCTGTAGGCGAATATTCATTTACTTTCATGTATGTACTTCTCTTGTCGTTCGGTCGCGTGAATAACAACCTCTTTCGCCATACTAAAACTTGCCTGTAATTTTGTTTTGTGTAATCATCAAGGAATAACAACCTCTTTCATCATATCAAAACACCGCTTATTCCGTCATACCAGCGCAGGCGGGTATCCAAAAGGAAACTTACAAACAAATAGAAGTGTTCATAAATGAGATTGACGTTTTATTGTCTTTTCTTACTTTCTTCTATGATTTTGCTTTTGAGACGGTTTTTTATTTGGATTCCTGTCTTCCCTCACGATATGTGCTAACTCACGTTCGCTTGTCGTTTACTTTAGCACAAAACAAGCAAAGCGTTTTTGCAAAGCAAATGTTTTCTCAAAAGCAATAAATCACTTTTGATACCCCTTGTCGCGGAAATGACGCAAAAGCAACTACATGAACGATAAAAAAAGTTTAATTTTTGCACTCTTTGCCCAAAAACTGCCATATTTTTAGTTTGTCGGCAATATCTCACATTGAAAATATTGAGTATCATCAATCCAAATAAACAATTAAGTTCATGCGAAAACTAAAAAGTCCTTCCCATGGTAAATTCAAAGCTGCTTATCCTATCGCCTGCTTCTTTTTTGATTGGTTTTGCAAATATAAACTGTATCGGTCCCATGGGAGATATCCACTCCAGCGCCGCTCCTGCCGAAGCGCGTTTTTCATCAAAACTTTTATCGCCTATCATACCGTAATCAAAAAAGAGCGCGCCGCGCATTTTTATCCTCTCCACCATCGGAAAGCTAACCTCTACGGAGTTTAAAAATGATATTTTACCACCTGTAAGCGCGCCATCCGCATTTTTGGGCGAAATGGAGTTGCTCTCAAAACCCCTCAATAAACTTACTCCGCCAAGATAAAGCTTTTCGTTGTAGGGCAGATAACCTCTCTCGTCTATCCAGCCAAACTGCGCTTTGTATCGCAATATCAAATCATACCCTATCGTATCCTCAAGTCCGTAAAATGCGGCAAATCTCGTCGTACTTTTCAAAAACTCCTGGTCTCCGCCAAGCCCTGCAAATTCAAAAGCGGTACTTGCCGCTATGCCGCGTCTTGGCAAATAGTAATCGTCCGTATCGTTAAATGAAAGACTCGGCGTAATTGAGCTTTTGAGAGCTTTTGCCAGATAACCGCTTGTATCTTTGCCTATATCATGTCTAAGCGCCGCGCTGATATCGCTCAACTCAGACATTTCGTAAGTATATCTTACGGAAGCGGACATGTAACGTCCCAATTTCCGTCCTGAAGTTATATAAAAACCACTTGTCAATTCATCATAATCATAATAGTCATAATCTTTTCTGTAGATGCTGCCGCCCAAACTGTAAACAGAGTCAAAAATGCGCGGATTCATAACAGAAAGCGAGCCTGAAAGCTCCTTGTCCGAACGCTCAACGTCTATGGAAGTACTTACGCCGCTGCCCAAAAGATTACTCTCGGACACATATGCATTTATCAAAAAACCATCGCTTGAGCCGTAGCCTATGCCGCCGCCTATGGTTCCTGTCTGTCTCTCCTTGACCTCCACTATCAAATCTATCTCATTTTGCGAAACCCGCTCCTCTTTTATGGTTACGTCCTCAAAATATCCCGTCCGCCTGAGTGCATCGCGCGAATCTCTAAGGTCTGTTCTGCTGTACAAATCTTTCGGAGCAAGATATATATCACGGCGTATAACTCTGTCTATTGTCGCGGTATTGCCCATAATGCGCACATCTTTGATATAGACTTTATCGCCAGGAATGACTTTGTAGATAAGATTGACTGTATTGTTTTGAGCATCTTTGTCTATATCGGGATATACTTTTGCATAGGCATAGCCTTTGTTGGCTATCATATCTTCAAGGCTCCTGGCATCTTTTCTTAATTTTGTTATATCAAAAGTATCCTTTTTCTGCAACAGAAAATCGCTTTTTACCTCTTCAATATCAATAAAACCATCGGGAATATCTATAGCCGTATCGCCTACTTTGTATCTTTCGCCCTCTTCTATTTTGTATTCCAGCTTAGCGTTGTAGTTATCAAACGAAACTCTCAAAAACGGCGCGCTTACATTTGCATCCAAATAGCCCTCTTTATAGTAAACGTCTCTGATTTTTGAAGTGTCCTGGTCTAATTCAAAAAGATTGACCTTTCCGTCATTTCTGCCCCACATCCAGCCCATAAATTCGCGTTCTTTGTTTGACACAAAGGGCTCAAAATCACCATAATCCAACTTGTCCGCGCCAAAAACATCAACACTTTTGATGATGATATTTTCACCTCTATTGACGATAAATTTCACCTCTATGCTTTGAGCGTTAAGGCGGCTCGTCTCAACATCAACAACTGTATCAAAAAAACCTTTCAGCTCATAAAATTTCTTTATCTGCTCTTTAGCGAACTCTATCTTGTCTATGTCGTATATTTCGCCTTTTTTGATATTTGAAAAAGAGTTAATAGAGTCTTTATCATTGTCGCCGACGCCGTCAATATCAACTTTTGCTATAATTGGCTTTTCTTTTACATAAATCGTGATGATTCCATTATCCTCTTCAATCCATGCATCTTCAAAATATTGCTGGCGAAAAAGCACTTTCAGCGCGTTGTTAATAGTATCAATATCAATCTGTTGCCCGATTTTCAGCCCCATCATATCTAAGGCGGTTTCTTTAGAGAGATACAAAAGCCCTTCAAATTTGATATCAGTTATTTGTTTAGCATAAGAGATATCACTTAAAACAGCAACACATACAAGAGAGAATAAAACTTTTTTCATCAAATATCCGTTAGAGACAAAATTTACTAAATAAAGTCGGAATAATACCATTTTAATAATAAATATTCAAAATTTGCGAGGATATAAAGTGACGGCTGGGATTATTGGGCTTGGACTTATCGGCGGTTCAATGGGGCTGGCGCTGCAAAATACAAAGCTTGTCGGAAAGGTATTGGGGCTTGACAATAACGTAGCTCACTGTGAAGAGGCGCTGAAATTAGGACTTGTACATGAGATAGTAAATTTTGAAGATATAAAAAAGTGCGATGTGATATTTTTGGCAACACCTGTGGAAGCCATCATTACGATAATGCAAAATCTCACAGATATCGGTGCAGATACTACTTTGATAGATTTGGGCAGTACAAAAGAGGAGATAGTAAAAAATGCACCCGAATCTCTGCGCAAAAATTTCATACCTGCTCACCCGATGACAGGTACGGAAAGATTTGGTCCGAGCGCGGCATTTGCGACATTATACAACGGCGGCGTGGTTGTAATATGCAAAAGTAAAGAGATAGAAGATATTCATCTCACGCGCGCGGTGCAGATATTTTCGCATATCGGTATGAAGATATTTTTCATGAGTCCCAAAGAACACGACTCGCACACGTCGTATATTTCGCACATGCCGCATGCTTTAAGTTATGCTTTGGCAAACAGTGTTATGCGTCAGGAAGACCCGAAAAGTATTCTTATTTTGGCAGGCGGCGGTTTTCGCGATATGAGCCGCGTGGCTAAAAGTTCGCCCGTAATGTGGAGTAATGTATTTAAACAAAACCGCGAAAATGTTCTCGGAGCTATAAAAAATTTTCAAACAGAGCTTGAAAAGTGCCGTATTATGGTAGAAGAACAAAAGTGGAACGAGCTTGAAGAGTGGATGAAAAACGCCACTACACTGCATAAGATTTTATAGTGTCTATTTAATATGCCAAATGTAAAAATTTTGCTATACTTTATGTAAAATTTTTCAGGTGGTGATGTAATGAAAACAGGGGACAGCGGTATAAAACGCATACTTAAGGCATTTATCTACTCAAGCGAGGGATTTTGGGAGAGCATAAAAAGCGAAGCGGCATTTAGACAAGAGCTGTTATTGTGCGCCTTGCTGCTTGTCGTGGCTTTGCTGTTGCCCGTTTCCGTCGTTGAAAAACTCTTTTTAATCAGTACGCTTTTTCTGGTGCTTTTGATGGAGCTTGTAAATACGGCAATAGAGGCGGTCGTGGACAGGATTTCGGATAAAATCCATCCGTTATCCAAAAAAGCAAAAGATGTGGGGAGTCTGCTTGTTCTGCTCTCTTTCATATATTTAGGCATAGTCTGGATAGCTGTTATATACGGAATTCTTTAACTCTCTTCCGAAATTTTCAGCAGTTCAAATGAAAATTCCGAGCCTTCATTCAGCTTGCTTTTGATTTTTAATTCAAGCGCGTGCATTTTGAGTATATACGATACAAATGTAAGTCCAAGCCCCAAAGAGTTATCCCAGCTCCTACCATCTACGCGGTAAAATTTGTCCGTGATTTTGCCGATTTCTTCTTCGGCTATCCCGATGCCGTTGTCAATCACGCTGAAAATCCTGTCTTTTAGCTTTACATGCACGACGCCTTCAGAGTACTTCAAGGCATTTCCGATAAGGTTTATTATGACTATCTCCATCATTTGAACGTCTGCCTTGACCATCGTCGTTTCACCATCGTACTCTACAACTCTTGAAGGCTCTGATATGCCAAATGACGATACGACCTCCTTTGCCAGCATGTCAAAGTCAAATTCGCTGACTTGCAACGGCAAATCGGCGCT
Source organism: Campylobacteraceae bacterium (assembly GCA_031276365.1). Lineage (GTDB taxonomy): Bacteria > Campylobacterota > Campylobacteria > Campylobacterales > Campylobacteraceae > JAIRKW01. Next base: position 20,228 of record JAISNG010000001.1, read on the forward strand.
TTCAAGCTTGACCGCCAAAGAGAGCCTGTCTATCATCTCCGAAATCTTTCGGCTGTTTTTCTCTATCTTCTCCAAAAACTTTTTTCTTATCGCGGCATCTATATTTTCATCTTCGTTCAGTGTCTGCGCATATCCTATTACGGAGGCTATCGGGTTTTTAAATTCATGGCTTATAGCAGAAATAATATCGCTTTTTTGGCGGCTCATGAGTTTTATTTTAGCTGTGTATTTTCGCTTTTGTTTTGCTCTTTTTTCAAGTCTTTTTCCAAGTTTTTTAAGATAAACTCCAATTTCAATAAACTCTCTTGCAAAGCCAAAATGAAACTCCCTTTTGTAATCTTTATTGGCAAGCGCATCAAATGCGGCGTTTAGCGTCATGACTTCGTTTCTTATGTTTTTGCTAAATCTGTTTATCCAAAAAAAGCCTATAAATAACACTGATGCAAAAATTACAACAATGCTTGTCCATATGAGATAAAAGCTCTTCATAACAAGATTAAGCGGCGTGGTAACGCGTACAAAATAGAAAGTCTCTCCGATTTTTACCCTGCTTGCCACATTTAAAAAATCCTCTTTAAGAGTGTGCGAATATCTAACTGCCGTGCCGTATTCCTTGAGGCGCGCCTGCATTATCTCAAGCCTGTTGTTGTGATTTTCCATCACCTCTAGTTCCGCAGCGCTGTCGGCTAAAACCATGCCGTCGTCTCCAAAAAGCGTTACGCGCATACCAGAACTTTTGCCAGCTTCTTTGACATAATCATCAAGGTCGCTTTTGTAAATGATGGATGATTTGATGATATTAAGCGTAGTTTTTAAGAGATTTTCATATCTATCCAACTCCATCTGTTTGCAGAAAAAATAGCTCGCTGTGCCGAATATGCAGACCAAAACAGCTATCATCAAAGTCAACTGTTTTGCTATATACTGATGAAGTCTTAACATAATATATAACCAACTCCCCATATGGGTTTGATATATTTTTTATCCTTTTTGGGATCAATCTTTTTGCAAAGCCTGCTTACGGCTACATTTACCGTTTTTTCTTGAAAAACCTCATCGTTTTGCCAAATCTTCTCCAGTAAAAAATCGCGGTTTAAGACGCTGTTTTTATTCTGTATAAAAAGGCTCAAAAGGTCAAATTCAAGCTTCGTAAGGTCGGCTTTTTCATCATTTACAAAAGCTTCACGCGACTCCAAATCCAGCAAAATATCCTTAAATGAGAGCTTTTTTGCCTCATGTTTGGTTCTATTGATAAGAGCTTTGACGCGCAAAATAAGCTCTTGCATGTTAAATGGCTTTTTGAGATAATCATCGCCGCCGCGCAAAAATCCCTCTTCAACTTCATTATCCTTATCTTTTGCCGTTACAAAAATGACTGGAATATTCACTCCTTTTTTGCGCAGATACTCTACAAATTCGCTTCCTTCGCTCTCTTTTAAATTTCTGTCCACTATCATAAGGGCGCACTGCTCTTCGCCCAAAAACTTCTCTACATTTTTTACGGATAAAAATCCCACGGCGTCAAATTCGGCTTTATTTAGATGAAACTCCATCAACTCCAACAAATCTTGTTCATCTTCTATAATAACTATGGTATCTTTCATAAAACCCCTAATACAACTTAAGTTCTCCGCCGCTTTTAACATATAAAACGAGTTTTGCTATAGCAACGGATCTATCCGCCATCTTCTCAAGTTTTCTCATCGTGCTTAAAATCTGTATATGGCTTGCACCAAAATCCAGCTCCCTTCCAAGCGCACCAAGTATATTTTTTTCCAAAATAGCATACAAATCGTCGCTTTTACTCTCTTCCACTTTTACTTTTCTATACGCGTCTTCGCCGTCGTCATCTCTGTCTATCATACCAATTGAGGCAGTTACTGCGCTGATTGAGGATTTGTAAAGCTGCAGAGCATACTCTTTAAATATATGAAAATATCCGGCGTCGGCTATATGAACCGCCATATTTTTCGCAAAACCTCTCATATTATCCGTAATCCTTACAAGCTCATTCGTAATTTTAAGATACGATACAAGTTCGCGCAAGTCTTTGGCTTCCGCACCAAAAAGCGCTAAAGATGTTATTATATCATTATCAATGGCGTTAGCGTTAGCTTCTATGTTTTTGAGTATATTTTTGGCATTTTCAAACTCTTTTGATTCAAACTTTTTAAGACCCTCAAAAATCACCCCTCCCGCATCAATAATGACAAACCCCAACTGCCCGATATCGTCTCTAATTTTATCAAGCTTCTCTTCGTTTCGTGAAAGCATAAAAATATCCTTTTAAGATTAAATGAAAATATGCTACTAAAAAATCATTACCAAAGCATTACAACCGTTTTAAAGTGCGCTCTTTCCCATTAGCCGTATCTTATCCATGCCGATATAAAACTCCTTCATAGCGTTCATAAAGAGATAATCGCCAAAATCCGTTACGCTTATTGCACTCTCTTCTTCTCTTACAGCTCCGATAAGTTTTAAGGCGGTAAACTGCCAAAAAAGTCCCTTAAAAGCGTCTTTTGCAACCGCGCCGCTATATAATTTCGTCAAAATTTCATAATACGATATACTTTTTTGCGAAAAACTTTTTTTATAGGCAGTTGAAATTCCGCGCTTGGCTATAGAACGCATATAATTTTCAAGCGAAAATTCATTTACATATAAACTGCCGTCCAAAAAGCTAAACGCACCAGCGCCCGCGCCGATATATTCGCTTTTGTCTATTACGTACTCATCTATCAAATCAGAGTGTTTTTTCATGAACGACCAGCCGTATTTTACAGGATACGCCTCACGCAGACTCTCTTTTACGATATCAAAATAACGCCTCTCATTTTCCACACTGAAATTTCCGAGTTTTGATTTGATGTTATCTCTCATGATATCAGAACTCATCAGCGGATATACGCTTGTCTGTTCTGGATAGAGCTTTTTAAGCATTTCAAGGTCATACATAAGGGCTTTTTGCGTTTGATTTGGAAAATTAAAAATAATATCTATGCTTATTATGGGGAGTATCGTTATTATCTTCGCGATTTTTTCAAAAATCTCTTGTCCGCTGCCAAATTTATCATATCT
>JAISNG010000041.1 GCA_031276365.1 Campylobacteraceae bacterium
CGAAGTTTGGCATAGATAAGAGTTTAAGCATAAAAAACACCGCCGTTGTTGCATTGTCGCTGTCGTTTTTATACGGATATTTATATATTTTACTTCAATTGCAGGATATGGCGCTATTGTACGGTTCTATTGGACTGTTTATCGCGCTTGCGGTTATCATGTTTATGACGAGAAATGTAAGCTGGTATGAAGAACAGGAAAAAGGCGAATAATGTTTAAAAGATTTAGAAGGCTAAGGGTAAATCAAGCCGTAAGAGAGCTGTCGGAAGAGACAAGAGTTGACGTAAGAGACTTTATCTATCCGCTATTTATCAAAGAGGGCAAGAATGCAAAAAAAGAGATAGCCTCAATGCCAGGCATTTTTCAGATGAGTATTGACAATGTTTTGATTGAGTGCAGGGAGCTGAAAGAGCTTGGTTTGAATAAGATTTTACTCTTTGGAATACCCGAAGTAAAAGACAGTATCGGAAGCGGCGCACTATGCGAACATAGCATCATCGCCGAAGCCATAAGAGAGATAAAAAAGATTTATCCTGATATGTACGTCATAACAGACCTCTGTTTTTGTGAATATACAGACCACGGACACTGCGGTATTTTGGACTTGGAACACAACAGCGTTGATAATGACGCGACTTTGGAGATTATCGCGCGTCAGGCTCTTATCCATGCAAAAGCGGGCGTTGATATGATAGCTCCAAGCGGCATGATGGACGGCGCGATAAAAACTATAAGAGAAGCGTTGGATAGCGAAGGATTTGTCAATCTGCCCATTATGAGTTACTCTACAAAATTTGCAAGCGCATATTACGGACCGTTTCGCGACGCGGCAGAATCCGCTCCAAGTTTTGGAGATAGAAAAAGCTATCAGATGAATCCTGCAAACAGGCGCGAAGCATTGGCGGAATCTTTGGAAGATGAGGCGCAGGGCGCGGATATATTGATGGTAAAGCCAGCTCTTGCGTATCTTGATATCGTAAGAGAGATAAGAGACTCTTCGCTTTTACCGCTTTGTGTGTATAATGTAAGCGGCGAATACTCTATGTTAAAATTTGCCGCTAATGCCGGTGTGATTGATTACGACAAGGTTTTGATGGAGACTATGCTCTGCTTTAAAAGAGCGGGTGCGGATATGATTATAAGTTATCATGCAAAAGAGATTGCGCAGCTGCTTGGGAAAAATAAAGGATAGTTCATGAGACATTTTTTGACATTGAGGGATTTTAGCAAAGAGGAGATTTTGGAAGTTATCTCTTTAGGTATCAAATTGAAAAAAAAGGCAAAAAAAGGCAAATTTAAACCGTATTTGAAAGATAAAATTTTGGGGATGATTTTTGAGAAAAGCTCTACAAGAACAAGAGTGAGTTTTGAAGTGGGCATCCATCAGCTTGGAGGAAAGGGACTGTTTTTGTCGTCTGATGATATACAGCTTGGGCGCGGAGAGCCGCTTAAGGATACGGCAAGGGTTTTAAGCCGCATGGTGGATATGGTGATGATAAGAACTTTTGGACAGGAGAGGCTTGAAGAGTTTGCAAAATATTCAACCGTTCCTTTGATAAGCGGGCTTAGCGATAGATATCATCCCATGCAGCTTTTGGCAGATTTTATGACTATTTGCGAGCACGGTAAAAATAAAAACTTAATAGCGGCTTATGTCGGAGACGGCAATAATATTGCAAATTCGTGGCTTATGCTTGCTTCAAAAATTGGATTTGAATTTCGTATATCAACGCCAAAAGGTTATGAACCAAATCAACAAGTTTTAGCAGATGCGTATAAATTTGCGAAAAAGAGCGGCGCAAAAATAACCATATGTGAAAACCCGAAAGATGCCGTAAAAGGCGCGACAGTTGTTACGACCGACACATGGGTATCGATGGGACAAGAGAATGAGAAAGAGAGAAGAGTAAAAGATTTTGAAGGCTTTATGGTGGATTGTAAAATGATGGCTTTGGCACAAAAAGATGCACTGTTCTTACACTGCCTGCCGGCATACAGAGGATATGAGATAAGCGATGAGGTTTTTGAAGCGCACGCCGATGAGATATTTGATGAAGCTGAAAACAGGCTGCATGTACAAAAAGCTGTTATGGTTTGGCTGGATAAACAGCGATAAATTAATAAAATGGATTAAAAATATGGATAAAGATAAAAATGAAATAACACTATATGATAGAATAGATACCATCTCCAAAAATATAGGTATTTGCGATAAAGACGACAAGACTATACTCGAAGTGGAACTTACAGACAACCCCGACGTAAGGTCGCTTAGTCTTAAAAGCGGCAGCTGGGAAGCTAAAGAGCCGTGGTTTGTCATAGACGAGAAGAAAAAAATACACGGGATGGTCTCTTTGGATACGCTTACAAAGATGGTTGAAAATCTAAAAGCTTTGGGGCAGGAAAATTTTGAATTAAGACTTGAAAAGACTATTTGGAAACATTTACCCGTAGATTTTGGAGATGTTTGGGTCGTGGCTATGGATGAGATAAAAAATATGGCAAAAAAAAGTGATAACGCTCAGGCAGTCAGACTGGATATTGAAAAGCTCATTGGAGATATTAAGAAAAAACATCCTTCCTTATTTGTCGATTTAAAGGGGATTTATAATAATTTTATACCTAATCAAGATTTGGGTAATTAAGAGATTTAATGATTGATTTTGAGCAATTCGTAAAGTATTCAAAACCTGGACCACGCTATACAAGTTATCCTACAGCACCCGAATTTTCCGACGATTTCGGTGTGGCAGAGTATGAAAATATATTGAAAAATCAAGACAGCAAAAGAAAGCTTTCACTATACGTCCATATGCCTTTTTGCCGCTCTGCCTGTTATTTTTGCGGCTGTAACGTAGTATATACAAGCAAAGAGGAAAAAAAAGAGCGTTACATTGAGTATCTCAAAAAAGAGCTTACGATACTCTCATCTTTTCTTGACGCTTCAAGAGAGGTTTTGCAGCTGCATTTTGGCGGAGGGACACCGACATTTTTTGACGCTTCACAGCTTGAGAGGATTATCAAAGCTATATGGACGACATTTCCAAATAGAACCGAAGATGCCGAGATAAGCTGTGAGATAGACCCGCGGTTTTTTACGCAAGAGCAGATGATGGTTTTACAAGATGGAGGATTTAACCG
>JAISNG010000136.1 GCA_031276365.1 Campylobacteraceae bacterium
ATATCTCGCTCGCATCAATTGTGATAAGTGGGATTTTGAGGCTTACTTTGAACATATTTTCCACCTGTTCTCTCTCATTTGCCCTCAAAAGCCCCGTATCTACAAAAATAGGTACCAGCTGCTCGCCGATGGCTTCATGCAAAAGTGTTGCCACCACAGAGCTGTCCACTCCGCCGCTTACGGCACAAAGGACTTTTTTGTCTTTTGTAATCTCTTGGATTTTCGCTATCTGCTCTTTTGCAAATGAACCCATATTCCATGTAGTTTCACAACCGCAAATCTCCTTTGCAAAATTCCTCAAAACCTTTGCTCCCTGATTTGAGTGTGTAACTTCTGGGTGAAACTGCAAAGCATAAATCTTTTTTTCCTCATTGGCAATCGCCGCATGCGTAGAGTTGCCGCTCGAGGCTATGCACACAAAGCCTTCGGGCAGTTTTTCCACTCTGTCGGCGTGGCTCATCCAATAAACGCTGTCATTTTGCGTATTTTTAAAAATCAAGCTCTCGTTTTCATAATGCACGCTTGCTTTGCCGTATTCATGGCGGTTAGCCGCCGCAACCTCTCCGCCGAAGCGGTGCGCGATAAGCTGCATGCCGTAGCAGATACCAAGTATTGGAAGCCCCAGCTCATAAATGCCCTCGTCAATTTTGTAGGCGTCTTTTGCGTAAACACTCGCCGGACCGCCTGAAAATATAAGCCCCTTTGGATTTTTCGCTCTGATGTTTTCTGTGCTTTCGTTGTAGGGAACTATTTCGCAATAGACCTTCTCCTCGCGCATTCGCCTTGCGATTAACTGTGTATATTGTGAACCGAAATCCAAAATAACAATGGGGACGTTTTTCATGAAATCTCTCTTTTGGTTGATTTTTGTGATATTAAGCCATCTGACAAATCCTGTTTTGCAATCATATGTGAAAAATTCGACAATGAAGTATATTTCGGGTCGCCTTTGTATCCGCAGCCAGAGAATAGTGAAAATAGAAATGTTATAATTAGCAGATGAAACATATAAGCTATATTATTTCTCATATAAAACAGCAGCCTCCGTTTAAAAAAATGGAGCAAATCGCCTCGTATAAAAAGCTTTTGGCTCTTTTGCCGCCAAGATATAAAAGCATGGTAAAGTTTATGTATAACAGAAACGATACGCTCTTTTTCGTCCTTAAGCATCCTGGCTTCAAAATGGAATTTAATTATAATACTACACTGATAAAAAGGCTATTAAAAGAGCTTGTCAAGCAAGATGAAAGTTGCAAATGCATAGACGCTGACAATATCAAGACGTTTGTTACCAACGATATGAGATTTCATGAAGCAGAGCCAAAAACCGACGCCGTGCCTTTTTACAGCGAAAAATCAAAGGGCGATTTTAACAATTTTGCGACAGATGCGAAACTAAAAAACACATTTGAAGCCATAAGAGAGATTATCTGCAAAAGGGGCAATGAGGAGTGAAAGAGTTTCATTTACAGGAGATTTTTTGTTAAACACAATAAAGAATCTGCCAGACAGCGCCGGAATCTACCAATACTTTGACGCCAACAATAGGCTTTTATATATAGGTAAAGCCAAATCCCTTAAAAAGCGTGTAAAAAGCTATTTTCGTTTTGACAAAGGCTTGTCCACTGCGCCAAACCTAAGTCCTAGAATATACAAAATGATAAGCGAAGCGGCAAGGCTTGAATATCTTTTGGTAGAGAGCGAACATGACGCGCTGATTTTGGAAAATTCGCTTATAAAACAGTTGAAGCCAAAATATAATATTTTATTAAGAGATGACAAAACATATCCATACATATATATAGATTTGGCACAGGAATATCCTCGTTTTGAGACGACAAGAAAACTCGTAAAGGGTGCGCGCGTAAAATACTTCGGACCGTTCAGCTCCTCTCACAGGGCTATTTTGGAAGCTTTGTACCTGCTCTTTCCGCTCGTGCAAAAAAGAGGCTGCTTGAGAGATAAAAAGGCGTGTTTGTTTTATCAGATAAACAAATGTCTGGCTCCATGTGAGGTTAAAGTGTCTAAAGAGGAGTATGCCAAGGTAATACAAAGCGCTATGGAGCTTATCAACGACAAAAAACAGATGATAAAACAGCTGCATCTAAAAATGCTGCAAGCCTCAAAAATGCTCAATTTTGAGGAGGCTTCAAGACTTCGCGACATGCAAAGCGCCATCAAAAATAGCATGTATATAAGCAGGATTGATTTGGCAAAGCTGGAGGATTTTGACATTTTCGCCGTATATATTGAAGGCAAAAGCGCCTGTGCTTTGAGGCTTTTTATCAGAGAGGGCAGAGTTACTTCATCAACGCATACGATTTTAAACTCAACCGAAGGATTTGACAAGGAGGAGCTTTACGAGCGGCTTTTGTTTGAGTATTACACGCCTGACATTCCATATCTTGCGAAAAATATTCTAGTTGCGGACGAACTTGAAAATCAAAACATCATCGCGCAGGCTTTAAAAGAGCGGTGCGGACATAATTTTAACATCCAAAACCCAAAAATAGGCGACAAAAAGGCGCTTTGCAGTTTGGCTGTAAAAAACGCCAAAGAGATTCTGCTGCTTGATAAAAATAACGCAAAAATAACGCTTTTTGAGTCGCTGCAAAATCTCCTTGAGTTTGAAAATACGCCCTTTACGATTGAAGTTTTTGACAACTCTCACTTGATGGGTGAAGCAAGTGTCGGGGCTATGATAACGTGCAAAAACGGCAAATTTATTAAGTCAAACTACCGCCATTATCACTTGCATGCAAAGGATGAATATTCGCAAATGAGGGAGCTTTTGAGTGAACGCGCCAAAAGATTTGATAAGGAAGCGGCGCCGGATTTGTGGCTCATTGACGGCGGAGAGACTTTGAGAATTTTGGCTGAAGATATTTTACAAAGTGTTGGTGCAAACGTAGATACCGCCGCACTTGCAAAAGAAAAGATAGACGCCAAGGCGCATAGGGCAAAAGGGAGCGCAAACGATATCATATATACGAAAAAAGGGAAGCTTGTCTTAAGTCCGCATGATGAGAGACTGCAGTTTTTGCAAAAACTCCGCGATGAAGCGCACCGATTTGCTATATCATTTCACAGAAAAACGAGGCAAAAAAAAGCAAGTGAAAATTCGGCTTTAAAAGCCGCTGGATTAAACAGTGCGGTTATCAAAAAGCTGATTGATTATTTTGGAACTTATGAAGCGATAAGAAATGCCGATGAAAAAACCATAAACGACCTATTTCCAAAACGCACGGCAAAAAAGGTCATAGAAGCGATAACTTCTCAAACGCTGTGATGTAAAAAAATTACAAAAAAGATACAAAACACATTGTTTTTTTGTAAATTAAGCTCAAAATGGATAATATCTCATAAATATTTTTAAGGGAGTTCACATGGGAAAGAAAAAAGTTGTTGAACAGTTAAAGGGTATCCAAGCGGACGCCATCGCTCTGTTTGTAAAAATACACAATTATCATTGGAATATAAAAGGATTGCAGTTTGCACCCATACACGCATACACCGAAGGGCTGTATGACAAAGTTGCTGAGATTTACGACGACACAGCAGAGAGAGTTTTGCAGCTTGACGCAAAACCTGTTTTGACATTGGATGACATAGTCAAAACCACAAAAATCAAGACTGAAAAAAATGACAGTTTTGATGCCAAATATGTTCTTGAAAAGATACATGAGGACTTTACATATCTACTCGAAGAGTTTAAAAACCTCTCAAAATTGGCAGACGAAGATGGAGATAAAGCAACCGCCGCGTATGCCGACGACCAAACAAAAGAGCTTGAAAAAGAGCTTTGGAAGTTAAAACAGACTTTGGCTTAAAAACCTGAAACTTTACAAATCGCCGCTTTGGTTTTTATAGCCATAAGCGGTTATTTTTTTGTCTTTTTGGAATAATTTGACTTTTATGCTCCAATGTCAAAATTTTACGCAAAAACCAGATATGTTTCAAAAATTTAAGACAATCAGAGTAGAATTACACTTTTGTTTCAAGCTCCCGCTTTTAATACAAAGGTGTTCACAAATATGATATTTACAAAAAATTTTATATATATTTCATTGATAAATTTTTTCGTTTTGGGCGCATATTATATGCTCTTTATCGTAAGCGTACCGTATGCCACGGAAAAATTTCAAGTCTCCAGCTCGCTTGGCGGATTTGCGGCTGGTCTTATACTCATGGGCTGTTTGTGCGGACGCTTTGTTGCAGGAAAGATAGCGCTGACATTTGGTTTTAAAAAACTTATTTTTACGGGCATCATCGTATATATCATAAGCCTTGCTTTGTATCTTGCGGCTGATAATTTCTATCTTTTCATGGCGGTACGCTTTATAAACGGTATCGGTATCGGCTGTATCGGAACTGTTGCCAGCGTGCTTGTCGTTCATATCATACCAAAAGAGCGGCATGGTCAGGGAATAAACTACTTTAGCCTAAGCGCTGTAATAGCCATGGCTGCAGGTCCGTTTCTTGGCATGTACATGATGGAACATGTGAGTTTTGATATCATATTTCTCTTTTGTCTTGGGATTGGAGTTGCAAGCTTTGTTTTTGCGCTTTTTGTAGCATATCCTTATGTAAAGGCACAACAAAATGCAAAAGAGGCTTTTCGTTTGAGCGATTATATCTGCTATGCCGTTATCCCCGTAACTACCGTAACGCTGATTGTAGTAGCAGGATACGGAAGTTTGCAGGCATTTTTGCCAGAATATGCAAAAGCAGTTGGTTTGACAAAAACGGCGGGGATATTTTTCTTGATTTATGCGGCGGCGGCTTTGGTATCGCGCCCGTTTACAGGTAAAACCTTTGACAAAAGAGGCGCGAACATTATCATTTATCCGTCTTTAGTTATGACAAGTATCGGATTTATGCTTTTGTCCATTGCGAAAACGCCTGTTTTGATGATTTTGTCTGCTCTGTTTTTGGGGCTTGGAATGGCAAATTTTCAGACTACGATACAAGCCGTGTGCGTAAAACTGGCTAAAAGCGGTTTGATTTCACAGGCGATTTCTACATATTTTATTTTTATGGATTTTGGCATAGGCATGGGACCTTATTTGTATGGACTTTTGGCGCCGCATATAGGTTTTAACGGACTTTTTGCGAGCGCAGCGGTTATCAGCGCTGCGTGCATTCTGCCGTATTATCTTGTGTACGGTAAAAGAGCAAGCTTTCTTTAGTGCAAGTTAATAATTTGATTATTTAACTCTCTGATTTCAAAAGACGTATCTCTTCATGCCAAACAAGAAAAATCCTCCATCGTTTCAGGCCTTACATGCAGACAAAACATAATCTTTGATTAATCGTTTTATATATTGATATCCGTCCGTATCTCATATATCTTATCGTCAATCAACTCTTTGATTTTGTCTTTATTTGCTTTATGTATCGTGAGTTTTATCGGTATTAGAGAATAAGTTCAATCGTACCATCTGCATATCTAATCGCACTGCCTTTTTCTAAAAATATACGCATTTGCTCTTTATCTCCGCTATTATGTTTTTCATATTTTACTATCATAAAATTCAAAGAAAAATCATACAACTCCCTTTTTTGAAGTCTTTATATCACCCTCATGTACGTTGCCTTTTTGAGCGAGATTAATCTTTGTTTTATGTATCAAAGTCAAAATGGTTTTGAACGCTCCCAACACAGAATGCGCCATCGTTACGACAATGACAAGAAGAGCCGACATATGATGATTTGCTTTTTCACCGCTTACTTTTATATATTATGCGCTTATGCCAAAGCCTTTACCAGTGAAACGAAAAGCTCTCCGCGTTCTATGTATGAGCTGAATTGGTCAAGGCTTGCGGCGGCAGGCGAGAGAAGTCCTACACTCTCTTTGTCAAGTCTTTTGTCTATCTCGCGCACTGCGATATCAAGCGTTTTGCACTCATGCGCGCTCTTGCCTATTTTTGCACAAAAATCCATAATCTTTTTTGCATTGCTGCCGATAGCAAAAATCTCCACGCTAAACGGCTTCATAAACTCAAAAAAGCGTGTCAAATCCACGCCTTTGTCGTCCCCGCCAAGTACTATCAGTATTTTTTTATCTCCGTAACGCTTCAAAGCCTCAATGGTAGCATCCACATTTGTGCCTTTCGTGTCGTTTACCCAAAGTCTGCCGCGCTTGTCGTAAAACTCCTCCAGCTTATGCTTGTCTATTTTGAAGCTGTTGATTTTGTCCGTGTCTACTTCGTCAAAAAGTATCTTTGCCGCGCTTAACGCCAAAAGCGCATCCAATAAAAACGGTTCTTTTATGCGGATTTTTGCTATATCAATGCCCATTTTTTGCGCCAAATCGTGTGAATTTTTATAGCCTATAAGCATTGCGTTTGACTTAATTTTCAGATATTCGTCAGGCACTACCGCCACGCTCCCCTCTCTCATCGTCAAAAGCGGTTTTAGTTTCGCCCTCTCGTACTCCTCAAAACTCCCATGCCAGCTGATGTGGTCAGGGCGGATTGGCAGCAGCAGATAAACTTCTGGTGCGGAGCGCTTCGTGTAGTGAAGTGTAAAAGAGCTTGTTTCAAGTATCCACAGCGGCGCATTTTTGTATAGATTTGCAAGCGGATTGCCGATGTTTCCACCCTCAACTGCCCCGCGCGATGCGAGCAGGTGTTTTAGCATCTGCGTTGTTGTGGTTTTGCCGTTTGTGCCGCTTATCCAAACAGACGGCGGCATATCAAAAAAATCATATTCGCTTGTCAAATGTTTTGCTTTCTTAATCAATTCATGATACGGCAAAAAGCCAGGACTTGGTATCTCAATATCGCTGTTATCTGGGTCAAATTCGCCGCGCACAAGAAGTTTGTTGCCAAATTCATCCTGTGAATTTTCCTTAAATTTATCATCATATATGAAGCACCCAGGCGCAAATTTTTTGGCAATGGCTTTTGTTGTAACTCCATACCCAAACAGTGAAATTTTCATCGTATTTTAAGAGCCGTGAGCGCGAGGAGGTTTGAGAGAAGCGCTATTATCCAAAACCTCACGATGATTTTATTTTCCGCCCATCCCTTTATCTCAAAATGGTGATGTATTGGAGCCATAAGAAAAACTCTTTTTTTGCGCGTTTTGAAACTTCCGACCTGTAAAATAACAGATATGGTCTCCATGACAAAAACAAATCCTATAATAATGAGCAAAAACTCATTTTTGGAGATTATAGCCGAATATCCCACGAAAGCCCCGACACTTAGGCTTCCGCTATCTCCCATGAAAACCTGCGCGGGATAGCAGTTGTACCACAAAAATCCGACGAGTGAGCCGATGAGGCTTGCGACTATTATCAAAACTTCGCCCGTCCCCATAATTTTTGGCAATAACAGATATGTGCTCCAAAAGGCGTTTCCGCATAGATAGACAAATACGCCAAGCGTCATAAGCGACAATATGGACGGCATCGTAGCAAGTCCGTCAAGTCCGTCCGTGAGGTTTACGGCGTTTGATGCCGATACGATAACAAATGCCCAAAAAAAGAGTGAAACAAAATACAAATCAAACAGCGGCTTTTTGTAAAACGGCACATACAACTCCGTAGTAAGTCCCGAAAACCACAACAAAAGTACAGCAATTATTATCGCTGCCGAACACTGCATAAAGAACTTGACTCTTGGTTTCAATCCCGCACTGTTTTTACCTCCGAGAATCTTCGCAAAATCATCTTTCAAGCCTATAAGTCCGAAAAGCGTCAAAGCCAAAATCGCGCCGATAACATAAATGTTGTTTAGTTTTGCGCAAAGTAATGTAGCAAACAGAGTTGCACCGATAAACACAATACCGCCCATGGTCGGTGTGTCGTTTTTGCACTTGTGAGTACTTGGGGCGAGTTCGTAAATGGGCTGAGATGCTTTGCGCTTTTTTGCCCATACAATGAAGCGCGGCATAAGCCAAACAGTGATAATAAAGGCTAAAAAAAACGCTATGGAAGCGCGCAGAGTGATGTATTGGAAGAGATTTATCCCCGCGTGTCTGTAAAACCAGTAAAGCATCTAAACTCCAAAGTTTTCTTAAAAATTGCAAAAATTGAGCGTATTTTATTACAATCTTGTATAATTTTAGATAAAAGGTAAAAAATATTTTAAAGTACAAATTTTACGCAACGACAGTAAAAAATAATTTTGTAACAATTAAACTTAACTTTTTTCCAAAATTTATAAAGAAACTTACAATGTTAATTACCAATGCAAAGAGTGCAGGAGTAAATATAACATACCAAACTAATTTAACAATCGGCATTTCTTCCATATAGATACCATTCAAAACAGCACACATGCAGACAAATACCAATATGTAATATGATATCAATATAAATCGTTTATATTTAATATATATTAAATATAAAATAAGAAATATGCCGATAAAAAAATCGTGCCAATTAAAATAAGTCCG
>JAISNG010000061.1 GCA_031276365.1 Campylobacteraceae bacterium
CAGATATTTTGCCGCTGTTTTGATAAATTCAGCCCTTAAAACAGGCTTCGCAAAACGTTCATGAGGAGTAATTTTGCCGCCGTTTTGAAGAATTTCAAGTGCACGCGCACTCTCTCCCAAAACGCCTGTATATGCTAAAATATCGCCCTCTTTCAAACCAAAGCGATATAGAGTATGTTTGCGTTTTTTGGAAATAATTGTTATTGAAATGTTGATTTTATCGCTTTCAATCGTATCTCCGCCTATAATCTTTACATGATACTCTCTCGCGGTTTCAATAAATCCATTTGAGAGTTCGGTTATGTTTTTCAAAGAGAAATCTTTCGGCAAGCCAACTCCTAAAAGCGCGTATTTTGGTTTGGCATTCATGGCAACGGCATCGGAGATATTGACAAGCATAGCTTTTTGCGCGATTTGGTACGGACTAAGCCAGCCGCGTTTAAAGTGCGTATTTTCGCAAAAAAGGTCTTTTGAATAGACCCATTTACCTACAAGCGCGCCGTCATCGCCTGTAAATTCATTTTGAAACTGCGAAATAATAAACGACTCTTTATCCAAAATTTCCTCCGAAAAAACATAAGTGCGTTATTATAGTAGCAGCCTCTTTAATATAAGGTTAGCTTCATTTTGTTACATTTGCGCGCTTTTTTGAGCGGCGGCTAAGGTATAAAAATATATATTAAGTGTTTTTAAGCTAAACTAAACAACTTTGCTTTAGGAGAAAATATGCCCTCGCTTACCATAAAAGCATTTCGTTTTGACGCCAAAAGTGATTTTTTACCATATTATAAAGAGTATGAGATACTCTTAAAAGGAGACGATACACTGCTTGATATCTTAGAAGGCATAAAAAAACAGGATAAAGAGTTTAACTTTTCAAGCAACCGATTTGTCGGTATTAGAGTAAACTCTTTTGCGGTGCCGCTGAATGTACATGTAAAAACACTTATAAGATTTTTTAAAACATACACTTTGACGTTTGAGCCTTTGAGCGAGTTTTATGCGATAAATGACCTTGAGATTGACACAAGCGCGTTTTTGAAACACTTAAACCGTTTTGAAATCTTTATAAACGACGAGGACAATGAACAGTACAACGAGCTTGTATCTTACTATTTTGCATCTCCAGCGCTTGAGTTTGAACGTGAATATTTCGGCGATTCATTTATGCTTTTTGCCATGTTTTTGATTAAGAAATATCCGCAAAAAAGAGACGATATACTCCGCTTGTGCGCTGATGAAAAATATGGCGTGTGGCTGCATGTATGCGTAAAAAACACGATATTTTTTTACGCAAAAGCCGTCAGTATAGAAAAGACTATTTTTGAGCTAAAAAGGCAGATTTTGCGGCATGTTCCAGATACAAACTCTATAACCAGACGCGAAGCCAAACGCGCTCAGAATTTAAATTTTTAAGGCAAAGCAATGGCAAATTATATTATTTTTGACGGATTGCACAAAAAACTCATCACAAAGCCTTTTAAATCCGCAGGCGAAAGATTTTTGAATGAATTTTATATTACAAAATACGCCATAAAAACAAATATAACCGATATAAGCGCTGAAAACTGTCTGTTAAATCCAAAACTTTTTTCTAAAAGATTTGCCGAAGTTTTGGCGACAGCGGGCAAAAACGGTGAGAGTATTATCACTTACGATACAAGTTCGTATTTGTCGCTTCTTTTTACAAAAAGATTTATCATAAACAATGCCGACTTGAAAGATGAGATAGATAGATTTTTAAATCCGCTTGAACTTACGACTGATTTTTTGGCTGATGTTATACATATAAATACTTTTGCCGTCTCTCATGAAGTAACGGAGCGTATAGAAAAAAGTTTGCAGCATGCGTTTGATGGGTTTAAAGCGGCATTTTATTACGGCGCGGACATAAGAGTTGATGAGCGTTCTAACAGGGAACTTGATAAATTTTTCAAAGCGATAAAACTAAAGCATGTGAAATTCGGTAGAGAATTGAACCCAGACGGATACGAGTTGCTGCGTTACGCGCCTGAAACTGCCTTGAAAATGGCAGGCTCCATTTTGCTTGATGCGTTTGACAGCGGCGCTGATTTTTTGATAGTGAGCGATGTGCGCACATTTTACCTCATGGAAGCAGAGCGAAAACGCATAGCCGACGCAATGGGACGCGAAATACCGATATATATATTAACGTTGCCGCAGTTGGCTTTGATATCAATCGGAATCACAGATAAAAGCGTTTTGGGTTTTGATGCGTACAGAGTAAAACCAACGCTTTTGGGATAAGCGCCGCGAACAAAACGGTGTTTTTACTGCGTTTTTTGTAAAAAAATTTAATTAAGACAAAAATAATCTCTTTTTTTAATGCCTGTCTAATCAATTATTGTGTATATTTTCATACATATTTTTAAAAAGGAGTCTTTATGCCAAAGATTAATCGTTATATAGATATAGATACGCTTGAAAGAGAAGCTAAAAAGGATTATATAGACAGACATTCCCCGTTTGTCCACTGTGCTGCAAAAGCTAAAAAGGGCGAAAAATTTGCCATAACGGTGAGAGTCGGAAATGAATATTCTCATCCTGATGATTTTGACCATTATATAGCAAATGTATCGCTTTACAACGGTGAAACGCTTGTTGCAAGAGCTGATTTCGTTGCAGGCACGCTTGGCGGTCAGGGAGCAAAGGGACAATTGGAAGTAACTTTCAATATAATCCCCACAGCTTCAAAACTAAATCTTGCTGCCCACAGTTACTGCACAAAACATGGTTTATGGGAGAGTGATTCCGTAAGCGTTGATGTAGCGGAGTGATTTGATGAACGTCAAACCGTTTTTCGGTTTGACGTTTTATTATTTTTTTATTAAATATTTTTATCTAAACCGACTTTAACAAACTTTTTTATGCGCTTTAAAACAGTTAGTTTTTTAAGTCAATATTGGCTATGATTACTCCTATGTCAAGACTTGAAACCCTGAAAATATTACAAGAACTTTATATGTACCGCTCGTTTGGTTTTACGTATTATAAGAAGCGCGAAATTATGCCGCAAAAACCCAACGTTTCCATACCAAACAGTTTGGACGAACTCAAAAAAAACGTACATGGATGTTTTTTGTGCGCCCTTTGCAAAACGCGTAAAAATGTTGTATTCGGCGAAGGCAGTTTACATGCAAAGATTATGTTTATAGGCGAAGGTCCGGGGGCATGCGAAGATACGCAGGGAAGACCGTTTGTCGGAAATGCCGGCATACTGCTTACGAAAATGATAGAAAATGTGCTGAAGATAAAACGAAGCGACGTTTATATCGCAAATATCGTCAAGTGCCGTCCGCCCGAAAACCGCACGCCGACACCCGAAGAGGCGAATATGTGCAGACCATATGTTTTTAAGCAGATAGAGATAATATCTCCTGAAGTAATCGTAGCGCTTGGCGGCACAAGCTATCGTTATCTCACAGGCGATGAGAGCGGCATTACAAAAGTGCGCGGCGAGATACTTGAGTACAAAACCGCAAAACTTATACCAACTTTTCACCCGAGTTATTTATTGAGAAACGAATCAGCCAAAAAAGATGCTTATCATGATATGTTGAAAGTAAAGGCTTTATTATGAAAAAGATAACTATTTTTATTGTTTTGTTATGCACGGCGATGTATGCCGTAAGCGACAAACCTTCTCCTATTCCGCTTCCAAAGAGTGTTTTTTTGGACACTTCCGCGGTAAAATGCGACAGTGCATGTTTGGGCAGATTGCTTGAAAACGGAAAATTTTTCAGCTTTATGGGAAGATACAGCGAAGAGTACGCTACGCAGGATTTGGAGGAGAATTATCTAAATTATGCGCAAGTGTTTAATCTCTACATGAAGTACGACGTGGAGTATGATTCGGAAAATATAAAACTTGCCGTTCTTGTACCGCAAAAAAGCATTGGAAATTATGCGCTCACTTCTGTAAATGCTGTGCTGGCATATCTTTTTAGGCAAAGAAGCAATTTTGAATTTGCCGTATTTAACAGCGGGAATGAGAGCGAAGAGGCGATAAAATCTACACTTAACGATATACGCAAAAACGGCTATTCATATATCATAGCACCCATAACGCAAGACGGAGCCGCCGCGCTTATAAAAAACAGTTACGGATTGTATGTGTTTATCCCTACACTGCATAAATCGCTGTATGAAGATGCGCCGAATAATATAATTTTCGGCGGTATTGACTATAATGCGCAGATAGAGACTTTGAATGAGTTTGCGGGAGAGAGTGTCGTTATCTTTTCGGGAGATAAAAAGCTGGAATTGAGCTTGAATGAGATGGTGAAAAATCAAGGCAAAGAGGTCAAGGATACGTTCTATTTTGCAGGTACTAACGATAATTTCAAAAAGGTTTTGGAAAAAAACAAGGAGTTAAACAACGCATCTATTTATCTAAATATGACGCGCTTCATGTCAAGCCTGCTTGCTTCGCAGCTTAGAGTTTACAAGCACCCAGTGCATGCGCTTTTGAGTACGCAGACAAATTATCATCCTGATATTTTACATTTTACGCAGTAC
>JAISNG010000063.1 GCA_031276365.1 Campylobacteraceae bacterium
CAATCACACAAATCAAAACTCCATAATGTCATCGTTTAACGCAAAACGAAAATACGGGCTTTTCAACGCATGGGCAGAACATGAAAGGATAGCAGCTTTGCACTGTGAAAAAGCGCTTAAATGGAGTGAGTTTAGGGCGATAAGAAGCGCTGTGGCAAGTTTGGTTGTTAATATGAGCAAGCCGCTTTTAACACAAAAAGAGATAGAGCATTGCAAAAGTTATCTTGATGCGAAGCGCAAAAAACGCGATATCGCTGATACGGGTTTGAAATACAGGATTTTGTGGCGGAGTCTGGACAATTGTCCGATGATTTGCAAAATATACGGCAGATTGACGATGGCATATCATCTCATAAAAAACAGATTGAAAGGTAAAAAATGACAAATGTTTCTGTATTGATTTTGGCAAAAAACGAAGAACATAATATATCAGATTGCATCAAAAGCTGTGATTTTGCCGATGAGATAGTGATTATTGATGATTTTAGTTCCGATAAAACCGCTGAAATATCGCAAGGTTTAGGCGCAAAAGTCGTGCAGCATGCGATGAACGGCGATTGGGGCGCACAGCAAAATTTCGCATTGGAGCAGGCAAAACATGAATGGATACTCTTTCTTGACGCGGACGAGAGAGTTACTGAAGAGTTGGCTTCGGAGATAGAAAGCGCGGTTGAAAAAGACGAAAAAAACGCATATTTGATACGGCGAAAAAACAGATTTCATTTCAATAAAGTCTCTCATGGAGTACTGCGTCCTGATTTCGTATGCCGCCTTATGCCAAAAAAAGGCGTGCGCGTGGAAGGTTTTGTGCATCCTGCCATTATCACGCCGTATCCTAATAAAAAGATGAAAAACTTCATGATTCACTATACTTATGATAATTGGCATCAATATTTCAATAAAATGAATAACTACTCCACGCTTGCGGCGCAAAAATATATGGCGCAAGGCAAAAAATGCTGGTTTTTCAGAGATGTTATGCTAAGACCGCTTTGGGCGTTTATAAAGGTTTATATCATGCAGGGTGGATTTTTGGACGGAAAAATGGGCTGGATTTTATCTGTAAGTCATTACGCTTATACGATGAATAAATATGTAAAATTATATTATCTGTATAAATCAAATGGAAAGCTTTAAAACAAAATTTTTAATAGATAGCAGATATATACTATAATATACACTCAAAATAGAATAGCAAAGGATAAAAATGTCTTACATAGAGATATGTTTTACAATCAATGACCAATATGTAAAATACGCGATAACAACTATCTACTCTATCCTGCACTCAAATCAAAATAGTGTTTTTCGTTTTCATATTATCTGTGATGATATCTCGCAAGACAGCCGCTCATCGTTTTCGCGCCTTTCATTTCGTTTTCAAAAGCGTTGTTTTTTTGAATATTACAGCGTTGATAAGTCTCTGTTTTCAGATATAAAATTGACTATTGACTATATCTCTATCCACACATATTATCGCTTTTTGCTTGCCGATATTCTTGCAAAATCAGACAAAGTGCTTTATCTTGATGCTGATATTTTGGTACAGGGCGATTTGCTTGAGCTTTGGGATAGCGATATAAAAAACGTTTATGCCGCTGGAGTTTCGGATTTGTATATTGATGTTATTGATTATAAAAAAGAGATTGGTTTTGGTAAAGACGACCTCTATATCAATGCGGGAGTTATACTTTTTAATCTAAACGCTATCAGGCAAGATGGCATGCAAGAAAAGATTTTGTCTGCGGCAAAAGAGTTGTCGGGAAAGATTAGATTTCAAGACCAGGATATCATAAATATCGTATTTAAAGATAAAATCAAAGCTGTTCCAGATAAGTTTAACTTTGCGGTTGAAAATACGATAAGGCATAAAGAGAGGGCAAACTCGGCGCATATTATTCATTTTAACGGCAAAGGAAAGCCATGGCGCAAAAAAAGAGATAGACCTGGATATAAACAATATTATGAAATGGAAAGATTAGCCCATAAAAAGATTTGCGCGGCTTTGCTGATAGATGAATTTTTTGGCGGCGCAAAAACTGCTTTTGGCGGATATGGTTTTTTGGCGCGCAGATATATAGCAAAATATATCCCATATGCAGATATTGAGATAGATGTACTTCTTGGAAAAGGAAAAAGGCGCTTTTTTGCTCAAAAATTTTCAGAAGATAATGTAACTCTGTATCGCCTGCCAAGACGTTCAATAGCGGCAAAATATTGGTTGAAGCACAAAGATTATGATATATATCTTAGTATAGAACTTACAGATGATTATGTTTTAAAACATGAGAGCAATCCCGCAAAAAAACTTATTTTGTGGGTACAAGACCCAAGACCGAAATATGAGTGGGACGAAATCAATACGGTAAAACTCTTTCCCGAAACTTGTTATTACAGACAGGCAATTTATGATTTGGTGCATAATTGGTATAAGCAAGGGCGCGTCTCTTTTGTATCTCAAGGTTATTTTTTAAATCCTAAAGCATGTGATTTATACAGGCTTTCTTCCGATACAAAGATAAGATATCTGCCAAATCCGATAGAGATAGATGAACAGTTTAATATTGAGAATTATCAGAAAAAAGACAATATTATCTTTCTTGGCAGAATTGAATCTGTAAAAAGAGGGTGGCTGTTTTGCGAAATAGCAAAAAAAATGCCGCAATATAATTTTTATATAATTGGTCAAACTTTTCGACAAAAGGATAAAAACTCTGCCATTATAGATAAATACAAAAATATCCCAAATTTGCATTTTGTGGGGCATTTAGACGGCGAGGAGAAAATAAAACATTTAAAAGATGCAAAAATTTTACTCAATACATCAATACATGAAGCGCTGCCAATATCTTTTCTAGAGGCTTTATCTTACGGTACTTTGATTGTCAGCAATCGTAATCCTGAAAACTTAACTGAAAAGTTTGGAGTATGGGTTGGAGATGTTTTGGGCGATGGATTTGATAAGGTTGATTTGTATGTGGATGGTATAGAAAAATTGATGAAAAATGATACTAATAGAGTTAAATTAGCCAAAGAGGCGATTGATTATGTAAAAAAAATACATAATATTCCAAGATTTGTCAGCGATTTGCGAAGCGTCATTTTTGAGGAGATATATAAGTGAACAACGCTTCATTTTCCGTAATCGTTCCTGTATTTAATGTGCAGGATTATGTAAATAAAGCGCTGGATTCCATATTTGCGCAAGATTTCGCCGACTTTGAAGTTATCGTTGTGGACGACGCTTCTACGGATGACTCCGCTCAAAAGATTGAAGAGTATATCGCGCGCGCTAACGATAAACGAATCAAATTTATCAAGTGTGAAACAAACAGAGGACTTAGCACGGCAAGAGAAGAGGGGTTGAAATTTGCCGAAAATGAGTGGATTTTGTTTTTGGACAGCGATGATTGGTACAGCGAGGGGCTTTTTAAAAAAATAAACGAAGTTATTCGGAATAATCCCAATATCAATATTATAGAGTTTAATTTTAATTTCATTGACGAATGTATGCGGCGCGAAAAGGCGGCATATCGTGATAGAGGCGTATCTGGCGTGCGTAAAAGCGCGGAAGAAAATATCATGACGGCGTTAGCGGTTTGGAATAAATGCTTTAAAAAAAGTTTTTTGGAAATATTAAATCTACCGCCAATTCCCCGCAGTGTTTTAGATGACGCTCCTTTTACTGTTTGCGCACTGCTCGCTGCCGAATATTTTTATTGGCTGGATTTTATCGGATATAGTTATATATATCGGGGCAGTTCATTGTCCAAACAATCATCTATGTATTTTCGCGTATTTAATTCGGTTGCATTTATGGAAAAAGAGTTGAAACGGTTAAAAATTTACGATGAAACACAATTTAAAGTTATATCATTACGCTTGCTAAGTTCCAATCTGCGCAATTGCAGCGACTCTTTGGAATATAAAAATTTCTATAACGAATGTAGAAAAATTTTTCGCTCGTTTGATTTGAAAAAAGGTGTCAAAACGCCGATAATATATAATTATAAACTCTATAAGCGAGTTCGTTTATATCCATGCTGGCTGTTTAAATTAAGAATGAAAATATCACAATTGCCACAGCGGTTAATGGGAAAACGATAGCCAAACCATAAAAAAACTGCAACATAGTATAATATTGCTGTTTTTTTGAAATATTTTTATGAAAGTTTAAAATGAAAATTATCAATTCTATTATGTATAAAAACAGCAAATTCTGCTATTTTGCGAAAAATTTTTTATCTTACATTTTGCCTAATTTTCTTTTCCGTCGTCGGCTTCATACGCAACTATTAAAACTTGCCGAATATGACAGAGATTATGTGGTGAAGCGCGTGAATTATTACAATAAATTGGATAAAAATTTTAATTATGACCAAAGCATGACGCAAATAAAGGATTTTAAATTAAGAGTAAAATTGAAGCCTCATGTCTATTTTTTGGATATTTACGAATATATACGTTATTTTCCGAAAGAGAACCATTTTTCATTTATATTTGGCGATGTAACGCATATCCCTCAGATTCCTTCAATAGTCAAAAGCAGACCTGTTTGCAACGGCAATCAAAACTCTATAGTTTTGAATTTGGATAAAGTAAGACATTTTATGTTTGTAAATGATAAAAAGAGATTTGAAGAAAAAACTGATAAATTAGTAGGGCGGCTTGCTGTTTTTCAATCTCATCGCGTGAAGTTTTGGGAGATGTATTTTAACCATCCGATGTGTGATTTGAGACAAACAAACAGGCGCAATACTGAGCATCCTGAATGGATTGGCAAATATATGACGCTTGGCAAACATCTTGACTTTAAATTTATACTTTGTCTTGAGGGAAATGATGTTGCGACAAATTTAAAGTGGGTTATGTCTTCAAACTCTATAGCCGTTATGCCAAAACCGACTTATGAAACGTGGTTTATGGAAGGGACGCTTGTCGGCGGTTATCACTATATAGAAATCAAAAAAGATTATTCTGACTTGGAAGAGAAGTTGAATTATTATATAAAACATACTGATGAAGCTTTGAAAATCATAGAAAATGCGCATAGATTTGTGGAGCAGTTTCAAGACAAAAAGCGCGAAAAACTCATCTCGCTTTTAGTGCTGCAAAAATACTTTTACTATTTAAAATATTATTAATAGTTATACTATTACATACAAAAAATCTTCATAAAATTAAGATAATTTTTAGTTTAATGTATGAATGCATGATGAATTAAAAAGGCAATAAAAAATAAAATTAGTTGATTTTGCTTTGAAATATGATAAAATACTTAAGAATTTTTCATTCGGAGATAGTTTTATATTGTGCGGTAGTACTAAAAAACAAAATGTGATTTTGAGCGAAAAAGAGTTTATCGGCAAGGGTCAAGATAGAAAATGCTACATTCACCCAAAAAATAGTTCTTTGTGTATAAAAATGCTGATAGAGCGTGAAAGTCTTGCCAAAAAACAGTTCTCGCGGGAGATAAAATATAATGAAAAACTGAAAAAACAGAATATACCTATTTTACCTAAGTATTACGGAAAAGTCTCTACAAATATGGGTGATGGGTATCTATTTGAATTTATAAAAGACGAAATTGAGGAGGAATGGGGGGGGGGAGACTTGAAAGAATAATCCTGCTCTTAACCTATCTAAAAGTCCCTTAAATACGAAGTTTGATAGGTGCTTTAAGGTTTGCAAAAAAAGGTCAAGTGTAACTTATGAGTAGCCATACCTTGAAATTTAGACTTTAAAGCTGTGATTTTTAAAAGTTAGGGTCAGGAGTATTCTAACTCATTTTTCTTAAAAGGAGAATAAATGGAGACGGTTGTAATTGATGGTAAATTTGTACACGCCAAAACGGGTAAAGCGTTGGAATGTGTAGGTTTTAAACTTCTTGATGTAAGCGAGCCTGTTTTAGAGAGATTGGCGAACACTCTCAATGATGGTTTGCATTTGGAGAATGAAGCGGGCAGAGACATCAAAGAATTACTTTCAAAAGATGCCGCCAAAATTGGCGAGATGTTTCAAGAAGTATTTTATTCAGATAGTTATGGTCGCAAACAACGGGCTTAATGAGTGTTTGAACGACAAGCCTGATGAGAAAGCAAGTAAGAGCACTCGTTAATTTTAATGAGTGCTATCTCAACGAAGAGAGGACTAAGCAATTTTGCTGTGTCCTCATATGTTAATGAACAAAACCGCGAAATGCCAATGTATGAGATGACAAGAGATTTATGCTCTTATACCAATCAAAACAACCGCCAAATGACAAAATATTCACTGAGCGCAAAATTTCGTTTAGCTATTTATCTTGTCGTAAACCCTCTTTATTTGCATTTTAAGCGTTTAACCATTCCAAAGTATCTCTTTATGTATTAAAATTGATTGTAGGGGCAAATAGAGGGGTTAAAATAGCTATTCATACTAAAGAGTAGAAAAGTATTACTGAACAATGTTCAGACTTTCTTATCAATTAAGCCAATCACTAAATTACCCGCGCGGTTGATTAATAAATGCTTGTATGTGTTGGTTTACTCGTAATGCGTCCACATACTGATTATTTTTATTGTCTTGTCTTGTAAGATTTCATAAACTAATCTGTGCTGTATGTTTATCCTGCGCGAGTAAGCACCTTTTAAATCACCCTGTAGTTTTTCGTATGATGGCGGAGTTGTGAAAGGGTCTTGTTTTATCAAAGCTATGAGCTGTTTTGTCTTATCGGCAAGGTTTGACGTTTGGAGTTTGGGAATATCCTTTAAGGCTCTTTTGGTGTAGATTATTTTGTAACTCACCAATTAACCTCATCTTCACTTATGCACTCTGATACAGGAGTTTTAAGCCCTTTAATAATCGTCTCTTTTAGCTTTGGAATAGACGACAAATGCAAAGTTTCCATCAAGCCGTTGTAATCGTCCTCACTGATAATAACGGCGTTACCGTCTTTAGTGTTGATATTTATGGGTTCATTGTGTTTGATAGTTTGTTCAAGCATTGTAAAAATGGACTTTCTAAAGCTTGTAATATTTGTGTTTATCATCTCTAACTCCTTGAATGTACATTTTAGCGTACAGTTGTTTAAAAGGAGTTTAGCCGCGTACAACTCCAAAGATAACATTACGTGCTGTAAGCATAAAGAGGACGCAGTTTATTATTACTTCTCCTTTTTTATTGGATTAAAATCTAAAAGCCATTATTTATTAGCTTAGTAATATCTTAAAAACTAAAGTATTGCTTATCTCTGAAACCATATTTACTATTTACGCGCGCGAACTATTGATGTACTTTAATGACTTATGTATTTAAGAATAAAATAATGTCTAAAAAACGGTATGCAGTTAAGAGAGAGGTATTACAGGTGGCTTTGTATTTGTGATCTCCCCCTTAGCCTCACGGTAGGCGTTGATGTGTTTTTGAGACTGATAGAATGAATTTCTGTTTTGTTTGACGTAGTCAAGTTGCGTGAAAGGCTTTATGTCCATATGCTCAAGAAAAAGTTTGAATTCGTCAAGAGGTAAGAGGGATAAGTACTTAGGGTTTACGCTCATAGTAGCTTCTATTCTGAATAATGGAGAGGCTAATTTATTCTTTGACTGCTTGTTGTAGATGACTATTCTATCAAGCATTGGGTAACCTGTGTCGTTTACGTAATAAGTGTCGGTGT
The DNA here is from genome assembly GCA_031276365.1 of Campylobacteraceae bacterium. Taxonomy (GTDB): domain Bacteria; phylum Campylobacterota; class Campylobacteria; order Campylobacterales; family Campylobacteraceae; genus JAIRKW01. Next base: position 7,655 of record JAISNG010000063.1, read on the forward strand.
CTTTGTATCTTGTAATACGGTAATGTTTCTCAAGATTAGCAAGGTTTGGTTTGTATGGCGTATCGTAGCAAATATCAATTGATGTTATTGTCTTGAATAGGGATATTAGTTTGTCGATTAGTTGATGATTTGGCTCTTTGTGAGGCTGTGTAATGCCGAATATTACTAACATTGATTTGCGATATTTGGGATAATCAGAGAGATTAAAATAAAAAATATCCTCATCTTTTAGTCTGTATGCACTTGAAAGCTCTTTAGTCGTATGCCTTTTAATAGCTTTATGATAAAGTTCATCTATCTTTTTAAGCTTAACCCATTCGCCTATTGCTTTTAGACTATCAAGTTTGTATTGCCTGCTAAAGGTTATGCGTAATGTATCAATATTCAAGCTGATTTGGTTTTGCAGGTTGAATTGGTTTAGCGTGTTGGTTAAGCTTAAAAGAAGTTTATTGTTCGGCATAGTTTCTAAGACACATTAGGCGCGCGCGCGCACGCGAGGGAATGGTGCGAAGTACTGTGTAATCGTGGCTCTTGAGAAAAAAGTGCCATTTTTTTGTATGCTTTAAATGACAATAAGAGCTTATTTGACTTCAAATAACAAGGGGTATTTTTTAATGATAACCCTATGCAACTTTTAAGCATTAATTCAGTTTTAGATGTGCTGTTTTTGTATTGTAAAAATTGATTATTTATGATAGAATTCATCTGTTATTTTTTTTATCGGGGAGGAGTTAATCCTCCCGAATATCCCTCCCGCTGTTTAAATACTTCTTAGCCTTGTTATGGTCTTTAATCGTCCACCACTTGAATGTATGAGTTTCGTTCCATTCACAAGAACAAATACCCTCACGCTTTAATTCATTGAGGTATGCATTTGCGTTAGAGATAACAAATGGAGCCGCTGTTACGCGTCCCTCCTCAAGCATTGCTTCTAAGAGCGTTTGTTTATGCACTGAAGTTTTCACTGTTCACCTCCAGCTGTTTGAATGGATTGGCTATCAAGCCATTTATCCAATTCAACTATCGGATACAATATTTTTGTATTCTTGCCTCCGTTAGCACCTGTTTTGAGTTTGATGTATTTAGCTCCTATGCCGTTAGCTCTTAAACGCTTCAGTGTTGAAACCGAAAGCTTTAGATACTCCGCCGCTTCTTTCTGCGTTAAGACTGCTTCGGTCTTATTTTCGTTTTTCATATTATACTCCTTGTAAAATTTAGAAAATTAGTAACACAAATTCTTTTAAGAGTATTATTTTGTGAATGCTAATTCTCATAAAAATATTATTTCATATTTTTTTTGAATTATCAAGTAAAAAGGTTTAATTAAACTAAATCCACTTCAAAAGACTAAAATATTGATTATGCCCATAAAATAGGAGTGTTTAACTACGCGAGAGGATAATTTGATTTTATTTGGGGGATAATTTGGCTTTATTTTGGTAAAACACTTTATGGATATTTTTTTTAATGAAGTGCTAAAAATAGCGTTGCTATCGGGTTAGAACGGCTTTATGGACGTTTTTTAAAAATGCTCTTTATTTTTTGGTTAAAACGAATATGTGAAAGTATTTTTGCTTTTATCTCTTTTACAATAATGTTCGCATCGCTGCTGTCTATTCCAAGAATAGTTATGCCATTATCATAAGTGTAATTGCCATAAAGATTATCTGTGTAAAAAGATTGTGGATACGGCAGGTTACGTTCACCTTTTTTTTGTAAATATTTAAGTCTTTTACTAAAGTTTTTATCACTTAGTTTGAGACGTGCTAAGCGTGTTAAAACATTGCAGTAGTGTATCCACCCATAATAATACTCCTCATCAACTCCATTAAAATATTTATTCAAAAGTTTCAATATCTCAAGGTTCTTAAACTTCTTTATTTCTTTTATTGTGGCTGTTCTTAACTCATCAGATAAATCAGATAAATACGTGTTACTATGTCCATATGTTGCGTTATTAATGGCTTCCTCTTTTGCAGTAATCAACTCGTAGTGTTTTACTTGTCTTTTCTCGCGCTTTCTTGCATTGTCTTTGTTTCTGCGCTTTTTTTGTTCGGCTTTGGATTTTTCTTCGTCAAGTGCTTTGTATGCGTTCATTGTAGATGAGTAATCGCTAAGTTTATCATTATCTGAAGATAGTATGTTGCTCATTTCCATAATCCCCTTATTGCTTCACGCCCATTTTTCGGTGATAACTTTGCGTATCTCAATGTTTCTTCAATGTTTTTGTGGTCTAAGAGTTCCATTATCGTGTAAATCGGAACGCTGTTTATTGCTAAATGGCTTGCGAATGTATGCCTTAACGTATGGATTACAACGCGGTTTTTAGCGTCTTTAGCGTCAAGTCCTTGATTAAATAGCTTGTTTAAAATCGGTTGTAATGCCTTTTGAATAGAACGGCTTATGCACTTAACGGATTGCTTAAAGCTCTCTTGATTAATAGCCCGTCCTCGTGTATCAAGCAACAAATCATTTGGATTTTTAAGCATACGATAGCGTTGTGTGAGCAGAGGCAAAAGACTGCTCGTATTGTCAATGTAGCCTGAATAGGTATTATTGGTTTTATGGTTTTTTAGGTTGATAATGCCATTGGTGAGGTTAATATCTTTTTTGGTTATGCTTGTTATTGTTTCCAATCGTCCGCCCGTGCTTAAAGAGAGTTCAACAAATAATAAAAGCTCTGATTTGTCTTTGACTGCTTCTTTTAGTTGTTCTACCTCATCGTGATTTAGAAAACGCTCTCTTGCATTATCTATCTTTGGCTTATCCACTTTTTTGCAAGGATTAAGCCCTTTAAATAGCTCTCTATCAATAGCAAAGTTGAAAACTGCGCTTATGCGTTCCAAATAGCTAAGAACTGTTTTTGGTGATTTGTTATTGCTTACAAGCTCTTTTTTGAATTTGTCTATTGTTTCGGGCGTGATAGTATCCAAAGAGTTACTGCCGAAAATGTTTTCAATGGCTGTGTAAGCGTGAGATACTTTTTTTGAAATATCTTTGCTCTGAACGTATCTATTCACTGCTTCTTTGAATGTAATGCCGTCCTTTTGCTTGTGTTTGATTATCGGAGTATCATCACCAAATCTTAACTTGTTAATGGCTTCGTTTCGTTTCTGATGGCAAAACGGCTCGTTTATGCCCTCGCTCTCTTTACCGATAAATACTTTGTTGGTTTTGCCGTTTATCTTGTAAACTACATAAAAAGATTTATCACCATTTGATAGAACGCTATGATAAACGCCTGTAAACCTTTTGCTCTTGGTTAGCTTTGTACCTGTCTTTTTGCCGTCTTTGATTTGTTCAATCATTTGTCTAACCTCTTTTTGGTGTAACTTACGTGCAACCGTATTTTATCAAAGTTTGGCTTAATTGACTTTAAGAGGTCTTTTTTGCTATCATTACAAAGTATGATTTTAAGGGACTTTTGAAAGCTTTTGAAGTCATTTAAGTTTAGGTGATTTTTGTATGGTAGCTGGGGGGAGACCTGCTCCATCAAAAAGTCTTTTGGATTACATCAAATCAAAAAAAGAACTGCGCGAAAATCTTGATGAATTAGCGGACGGACTTAGAAGATTGAAGGCTGACATGCTCCGTTACGAAGTGGTAACGATGGCGCTTTATGCGCAAAATATTCTTTATAAAAAAGATAAAAATGGTTTTGGAAGATTTGTCATCATAGACGATATAGGTTCTGCCGCGCTTATCCCGATAGAGTATTGGTTTGGTTTTGCGGGACGAGAGAGAGTTAAGAGAAGATGGGAGAGATTTCTCAAATGCACAAAGGCAAAATATCACAACGAGTTAGTAGATAAGCTGATAGAAAAAGCCTCAGCTGATAATGCTGTGGTTTTAGGCGATGAATATTTTGTCGGCCAAGGCTTAGCCAAACAGTGTTTTGTCTATCCAAAAAATGATGCTTTGTGTGTAAAAATACCATATAACGAAGGCGGTGTTTTAGAAATCAAAAGAGAGTTGAAATATATCAATATGTTGAGAAAAAGAGGCGTAGAGTGCGATATATTGCCAATATATTATGGTGAAATTTCTACAAATATGGGCATAGGGCATCTGTTTTGGTTAGTGAGGGATTATGATGGTAAAATATCGCAAAGTTTATACTATTATTTAAAATCAAATATCATATTGGAAGCTAACTTTACATCTTTGCTTATTGCATTGAAAGAGTTGAAAGAGAAAATACTTGCAAATGAGATAATCACAATGGGGCTTTTTGCGGGAAATTTTCTTTGCAAAAGAGAGAGCGAAAATACTCTTAAAATCATCTTGATAAACGATTTGGGTTCCGCCGCGCTTATCCCGATAGAGTATTGGTTCAGTTTTGCAGCGCGTGCGCGAGTTAAAAGAAAATGGAAAAAGTTCATAGACTATTTGAGCAAAAAATACACAAATCCATTAGTACATGAGTTGATAGAGCAGATAAAATAGCTGTTATAATTTCCATCTGTTGTGCATCCAAAACCACTGTTCGGGCGCTTCTTTGACGGCGCGCTCCAAAATATCATTATAATACTGCGTGAGTGCTTGTATCTTCTCCTCTTCGCCATCTTTATCATCTGCTTTATAATCTGCTGTACCATAAAAAATTATCCGATATTTTCCGCACCCTTCGCGCTTTGTAAATATCGGAATCACCAAAGGGTTATATTTTAATTTTAAACTCGCAACAGATATAGTTGTGCGGCACTCGATGCCAAAAAAAGTCGTCAAAACACTGTTTACGCGTCCTGCTTTCTGGTCTATCAACAAGCCGACGTTTCCGCACTCTCTTAGCGTTTTGACCATTTTTCTCATAGCTTCGTTTTTATAGATATTTTGGTTGCCGTATTTTTCTCTGAAAGGTTTTGTAAGGTTTTTTTCTATTAGTTTATTATCGCCCTCTCTTCCTATCGCAACCATAGAATAACCGTTCATTGCCATAAGGTGCGGCAGGATTTCCCAATTACCAAAATGCGCCGTTACAAAAACGATACCGTTTTTGTTCTCTTTTGCAATACCGCTTAGAGATTTTAAAATCTCATCTTTGTTGATTAAAAAATCGTCAATATGTTTTCTACCGCCCATGATAAGCATAATCTCAGAGGCAGTTATGGCAACGCTTTTAAAACACGCTTTTGCAAGAGCGTAAATCTCTTTTTTGCTTTTTTGCGGATATACAAGAGTTAGGTTTTTTATCGTCAGCTCCCTTCTGGATTTTAGAGCGCGAAACAAAATCAATGCAAAAAATTTAAATATGGCAGATAGAAACGAAGCGGGCAGGATTTTGGAAAGTTTTAGAAAAAAAAGAACCGTTAAATATTGTATCCTTTGCAAAATCGACATCCTTAATGGGTCTAAATGGGCTATAATTATACAAGAAAAAAACCAAAAGGACAATTATGATTTGTGTATTTGACTGCGAAACTATTCCTGATTTTAATCTGCTGCGGGAAATTTTTGACTTTGAAGGAAGCGATGCGGATGTAGCGGCTCTTGCCATGAGCGAACAAAAAGAGCGAAGCGGGAGCGATTTTTTACCTGTGATATTTCATCAAACTGTGGCTATATCGGCAGTGGTTGCAGATGATTTCGGAATGTTCATGAGAGTTAGCAGTATGGACGGCAAAGACGAAGAGGAGTTACTAAGGACATTTTTGTCGTTTATAGACAAGAAAAATCCTAAACTCATAAGTTTCAACGGGCGTTCATTTGATATACCGATGATTTTGACGCGCGCTATGCGTTACAATCTGTCGTGTCCGTCCTATTTTGACACGGACAATAAAGAGCTTGGCAAAAGCAAATGGGACAGCTACAGATACCGCTACAGCGATAGATTTCATGTAGATTTGTTAGACCATATAAGCGATTTTGGCGCGGTGAGAGGGTTAAAACTTGACCATCTTTGTACTATGGCTGGACTTCCTGGAAAGTATGATGTAAATGGTGGACAGGTGATGGATTTGTATCTTAAAAACGAACTTGAAAAGATAAGGGAGTATTGCGAGAGCGACACTTTGAATACATATTGGCTCTATCTGAAATATGAACTTTTAAAGGGAAATATAACTGTTGAGGATTATAAGCGTTCCATATTTGCTATGAGTGAAAAGATGCCTTCACACAGAGGATATAAAACTGTTTTTGCAGATGCGGTGAAGAGAGAACTTAATATTAATTGAAATGATTTTCCTGTTAATATTTAATTGTACTCAAAGTTTAATCGTGTAAAATTCGTTATTTTATTTTTCGGAGGGATTAATGAAGAAAATCTTTTTTGCTTTGCTGCTTTTAGCAGTATCACTGTTTGCAAAGATTGACATCAACAGCGCTGATGCCAAAACTTTGGCGTCCATCAACGGCATAGGCGACAAAAAAGCCGAAGCTATCGTAGAGTACCGTGAGAAAAATGGGAAATTTAACAAAATAGAAGATGTTCTGAAAGTTAAGGGTATAGGCGACAAACTTTTGGAAGTCATCAAACAAGAGGCTGAGGTCAAATAAGACCCAGCCTGCTTCTCTATCCGTAACCGCAATAAGTAATTTGTTTTTTAGTTATTGTCGGTTACAATATCCGTTTTATTCTAAAAAGGATATCTATGAATTCTTTCATAAAATCTGCTCCGATAACAAAGGGCATCCTCATCTTTATCTTAATTGTTTTTGCTTTTCTTTTTTCTTCTGCTGTTAGGCTTACATGGGTTTATTGGGCGGACAATATGATAGACGGTAATGTTTTCAAGTGGAATAACGAATTTATGGTTACAACCAATGATTCATACTTTTGGGCTGAAGGCGCCAGGGATTTAATCCTTTGCGACAGAGATAATGCAAGCATGGGCGAGTATTATCAACAAAACTGCCATCAGGAAAACGACCTCTCGCCCGTGAACGATCCGCTGCCGAAAATAACGCATTTTCTTTACGATATACTGCCGTTTTCTCTTGAGACGATAATATTTTATTTGCCTGTGTTTGCGGCATCTTTGCTTGTTATACCGTTTATCTTGATAGGCAGCAGGTTTAATTTGCTGCTCTCAGGATTTATCGCTTCGCTAATCGCGGTAGTGAGTACAAGTTACTATTCGCGTACGGTAGTTGGCTATTATGATACGGATATTTTTAATCTCTTCTTTCCGATGATGATTGTCTGGTCGCTGGCTTTGGCGGTTGAGACAAGAGCAAAGCCATATGTTTTGCTCACAGCTCTTGAAATGGCGGTATATAGATGGTGTTATCCGCAGAGTTATGCGATTGAGTTTGCATTTTGCGGGCTAATTGTTGTTTATATAATATATGTATGCATTATGGAATTGGATGTAAAATTTGATAATGATAAAAAAACAAACGTGCCAAGTAGAGTACCATCTATTGTTTTATGCATTGTTTGGTACTTGAAGATAATTAGTTTTTATCTTTTGGCTATTATCTCTCATCTGTTTTGGAATGTAAAAAATAGTAAAAATGTATTTAACTATCAACTTTTGTCTATTATGTTAATAAGTATGATAGAAGCGCCTTTTGTTATAAAAATAGCGGCTATAGCAGTACTCTATCTGATAATTTTTAGGATAAAGGTTGATAAAGCTATTTTATTTATACTTGCATGTTCAGCAGTCGCTTTTTTGATAACAGGCGGATTTGAACCTATAATAAACAGACTTGATTCGTTTATTTTCCAAAGGGACGGTACGGTTGATTACAGCGGACTGCAGTTTTTCTCGGTGGCTCAGACGATTGTTGAGGCGCAAAATATAGTGCTGAAAGATATACCTTTAAGATTAAACGGTTCCATACTACTTTTTATTATCAGTATCATAGGATACGGGTGGCTATGTATCAGACGCCCTGTTATGCTCCTCATGCTGCCTCTTTTAGGGCTTGGATTTTTATCTATTTGGGGCGGATTGCGGTTTGTCATGTACGCTATACCTGTTATAGCGATTGGAATGGGATTTTTTATATTTAGAGATCGGAAGAGCGT
>JAISNG010000108.1 GCA_031276365.1 Campylobacteraceae bacterium
TATACGAAGCACATTTGCCCCCCTTTGTTATTCCCGCGTATGAACAAGACAAGGTACATGTGCGCCTCTCTTTGTCATTCCCGCAACCACACTTTGTCATTCCCGCGCAGGCTGGAATCTAAAAAGAATAAAGACAAAAAAGCAAATACTAAGAAATTAAACATCTTATCATTTAGGTTTTAATATTAAAGTAAAAAGAGTTTGGATTCCCGCTTTCCTCGTGATGACGCTAACACAGTATCACTCGCGCGGTAATGATGGAAATAGAGACGCAATAATAAAAAAAGCTGGATTACGACGCTTTGCTTGCAATGACGGAGAGAGACACATGTTCATGCAAGAATGTGAAAAAGTAAAATATGATTTGGATTCCCGCCTGCGCGGGAATGACAAAGTCTGATGTATTGTTCACTCATAAATGACAAAAAGAATGGAAAATAACTAAAAAGACATTAAATAAAATTCTGGATTGCGACGCTGCGCTCGCAACAACGAAATAAAATATATCGCGGCGGCAGGTGAATATATTGAAAAAAAATAAAACTTTTTCAGTTTCTTCTTCTATATTCCTCGTAGCCGAAACGCTTCAAAATTTCGTAACTGCCATCTTTTTTCAGCAGTGCCAAATCAGGCAGTTTGATGCCGTTAAATGTCGTATTTTTCACGATTGTATAGTGTATCATATCTTCAAAAATAAGTTTATCGCCGATTTTCAACTCTTCATCAAAGCTGTAATCCCCTATGATATCACCAGCCAAACACGTATTTCCAGCAAGTCTATAAGTATATTTTTTTTCGTTCGGTTCACATGCGCCTCTTATCTGCGCGCGGTATGGCATTGCAAGGGTGTCGGGCATATGGGCTTCAGCGGAAGTATCTAAAATCGCTATTTGCATATCATTTTCAATTATATCAAGTACAGATGCCACAAGCGCGCCGCTTTGCCAGCCGACAGCTTCTCCTGGCTCAAGATATACGGTTATATCGTTATATCTTTTCTTAAAATCCTTTATCAAGCGTATCAGCCGCTCAATGTCGTAATCCTCGCGCGTGATGTGATGTCCGCCGCCGAAATTTACCCATTTCATCTGAGGAATATATTTGCCAAAATTCCTCTCAAATCCCTTCAAAACCATCTCAAGCGCATCTGCGTTCTGCTCGCAAAGCGCGTGAAAATGAAGTCCATCAAGCCCCTCAAGCGAGTCTTCATTAAAAGCTTTTTTTGTTACTCCAAGGCGGCTGTATTTCGCGCATGGGTCGTATAGTGCAACAGGTGCTGATGATACTTCAGGATTGACGCGGATACCGTATGAAACGCGATTTAACGCTTTTGGTTTAAACTTTTGCCACTGCGAAAAAGAGTTGAAAACCACGTGGTCGCTTATGTTTATGATTTCGTCTATGTCGCCGTCTTTAAACGCAGGTGAATATGTATGCACCTCTTTGTCAAACGCCTCACGCGCGAGCTTTGCCTCATGAAGTCCGCTTGCCGTACAGCCGTCAAGATACTGCCTCACCAGATAAAACGTATCTTGCAGCGCAAAGCCTTTCAACGCCAAAAGTATCTTTGCGCCGCTGTTTTTTTTAATATACTGCAGTCTTTTTAGATTTTCCTCCAAAAGAGCCTCTTCACACACGTAACAAGGTGTTTGTATCTCTTCTATAACGCTTTCAAGATTGCTGATTTTCGGATTTTTTATCACTTTTTAGCCTCTATTTTTTAATTGCGCAAAATTATAACGTATAAAGCCTGCAAAGTATATTTATATGGTGATAAGTATAAAAAACATATAATCACAAAAATTTTACAAAGGATATCCATGTAAAAAATCTGTATTTACGCCTTATTGGTAGTATTGTACATGATTTTTAGCGGCTGTGCTCTTAGAAATAGATTCATGTTAATGGAAGTTAAAGACTCTTGTGAAAGGTATAGAAATGCTGAAGATTGCTACTATCTTGGTAAAGCCCTAAATGATGGCGAATACGGATTCAAAGATGAGTCGCTCGCTCTTCATTACAGTGTACAGGCATGTCTATTGGGATCGCAAAACGGGTGCTCACAAATGATTAATTTTGCCCAACAAAATCAAATCAAATCCGCAGAGAGCAGCGATTAAAATTCAAAACAGACAAAACTGTTTTGAATTTCATTTATTCTGCATGCCGCACAAAGCTCTTTACTTCACCTCAAAGCTTTCATCTGGTTTCATCTCTATTATCTCCCACGGTAAACCCTGTTTATTAAGCTCATCCATGAAAGGTTTGGCATCAAAATTTTCCATATTAAATACGCCTTTTCCGCTCCATTTACCCTCCATAACAAGTTTAGCTCCTATCATTGCAGGAACACCCGTCGTGTAACTTACCGCTTGAGCCAATGTTTCCTTGTAGCACTCTTCGTGGTCGCAGACATTACATATGTAAACTTTTCTCTTTTTGCCATCTTTCACACCGCTTATCACGCAGCCTATATTTGTCTTGCCTTTCGTTCTCGCACCCAAACTTGCAGGGTCAGGCAAAAGCGTCTTTAAAAACTGAATCGGCACTATCTTCATTCCGTTGTGTTCAACTTCGCTAATGCCCAACATTCCAACATTTTCAAGACATTTCATATGTGTAAGATAGCTCTGTCCGAATGTCATAAAAAAGCGTATCCGCTTCAAGCCTTTGATATTTTTCACCAAAGATTCAAGCTCTTCATGATACAAAAGATAGCTGTCCTTTGCCCCGACTTTTGGATAATCCCACACCATCTTCACCGCCATCGGCTCCGTTTCTATCCACTCGCCCCGCTCCCAATATCTGCCTTTTGCACTAACCTCTCTTAGGTTTATTTCTGGATTAAAATTTGTAGCAAAAGGGTAACCGTGGTCGCCTGCGTTACAGTCAAGTATATCTATCTCGCTAATCT
>JAISNG010000118.1 GCA_031276365.1 Campylobacteraceae bacterium
CCTCATCACAGCCTCATCACAGCCTCATCACAGCCTTTCGGCGCACCCTATTAAGTTAATCAACAAAACCACTCAAGTGATAAACTAAAATCCTATGGTTATGTATAAAAAGTAACATACAAAAATAGACGATAAGCCCGCTTTCATCGTGCTTTGTAAGCCACTGACAAAAAAAGCACTGTTACAGTTTTTATATACTAAGTGTTACAAACGCTACAAAAAGTGTTACTAAAATAAGACAAATAATGCTATAATTATGCCGTAGTATTACTAATTGCTCATCTAAGTCCTTTAGATTGTAACGGGTATGACGATGAGACCATCATACCCACCCACACCAAACAGGAGTTTTAAAATGCTATGTCCAAAATGCGGACAAAAAACCAAAGTATCAGGCGTGGATAGCGGTACTATAAACAAGCGTTTTCGCAAATGTCTAAAATGCGGTTATAATTTTGTAACGCTTGAAATGGTTAAAGCCGATATTAACGGTGAGTTTTTAGAGTATATGGCTACAGTGATAGAATTTAATAAAAAAACTTTTAATACCTAAACTATGTTTTGCCCAAATTGCGTTTATGAAAAAACTAAAGTTTGCAGTACCATTCAGGGCACTATACGCGAACGTTTTCGCAAATGTCTAAAATGCGGTTATACATTCCCAACCATTGAAATAGCCATAACCGACACCAAACTTTTAGAGTATATAACGGCAGTGATAAAGGCAACAAAAAACAATAAAACCTTACAATAAACCGCTTTAATGGATATTTTGTTGCTTATTTTGTTCTGCTATCCAATTTTGAACCGCGCGCTTTACTTTCTATCTTATGACAAAGCGTTGAAAAACCAAACCTATTTACATCATCTAATAAATTGGTATTGCTCTCAAAAATCACACCTACAACCGCAGATAACTCTATGATTTCGTCTAACAAATTAGCACAATCAATATCACTTGATATTTTATAGTCAATCACCATCATTAAACACTCCCTAAAAGATTTTGTTGTATGATGTAAAAAGCTTTAAAAGACTTCAAGCAAAAATCACTTAAAATCATCAAAATTCAGGAAATGGGCAACCATAGGGCAACTAAAAGCCAAATCATCAAACCTTAAAGTACTCATTAAACACCGTATTTAACGGGCTTTACACTACTTTAATCGTGATGGTATTCACTCAAGTCCAAACCCTACTCTCCACGCCCGAAGCGTCCGCGTCCAACAACGGCATTATAGCAAAAAAACATGGGAAAATGAAACTTACAAGCAAACAACATTGTGATTTGGTCGTATAAATTGTCAAAAAAAGCCCGAAACAGGGATAAAAGACAATATTCTATAAACAATAATAGCCGTGATAAAAAATATCACATGTGTTAAAAGGTCGTTTTTGTGCGCTGACACGATTTCTCCTTAGTAAAAAAGAGCGATATTATAACGTAAATCAGGATTTTGAACAAATATTTTGCTATTTTAATTCTGTAAAAAACTTCTCTTTTGTGTAAAGATATACTTCGGGAGCGTTTGAGCTGATTTGACAAATCATTTTGCATTTGTCGAGTTTTGCCGCTTCAAAGGCTTTGGAAAAGACTTCAAATATATAGGCTTTTGTATTAAAAAACGGCGTATCGCTCTTACCAATATACGCGAAAGGCTCGTTATCTACGCTTTCAAAACCCTCTTTTAGTATATACTCTTCAAACTCCTGCTTACATAAAATTTCTTCTATATCCAAAACTACCAAAACTTCAATCACTTATATATCTTTTTCAAATGTTCCAAAAATTCCTGTTCGTTTTTGAAGCCGACTATCTGCAAATCTTTTAATTCCAAGCCGTCTTTGAAAAAGATAATAGCAGGAGGTCCGAAAAGTTCAAAACGCTTCATCAACTCTTTATCTTCATCGCTGTTTTTCGTTACGTCTATACGCAAAAATGTGAAATTTTTCAGCGCATTTTGTACACTTTTTTGGTTTAAAGTCTTCTCCTCAAACTCCGTACAGACAACGCACCATGCGGCTGTAAACTCCGCCATGACAGGCTTTGCGCTTAATTTTAACGCCAAATCAAGCTCTTTTGCGTTTGTTATCTTGATAAAATCCGTGTTTATTTTTGTGTCTTGAGTGCTTTTGAGATTTGCAAGCGGATTAAATGAAACGCCACCCAAAAGTGCGCTAATAAAAAGCAAAATACCGTACATAGATACAAAAACGCCGAATGTTTTCAGGACTTTTTTGATGTTGAATTTTGAACCAATCATAAAAAGATAAACGCCAAAAGCGCAAATCAGACAAGAGTACAATATTAGTGAAATATTTGACGGTACGATGCGAGAGAGCATATACGCCGCGACGCCCAGCATAATAAACCCAAATATCTGCCCCGTCGTATCCATCCACACTCCGGGCTTTGGCAAAAATCTACCCATGCTGGCGCCCATTATCAACAGCGGCACGCCCATACCGATACTCATGACAAATAAAGCCGCCCCGCCCAAGATGGCATCTCCGCTTTGCCCTATGTATATCAAAGCTCCCGCAAGCGGCGCGGCTACGCATGGACCGACTATCAAAGATGAAGCAAAACCCATCAAAGCCGCTCCCGTTACTCCATGTTTTTTGCCGCTTAGTTTTGAAAATTTTGTCTGCCAAGATGACGGCAGTTCAAATCTATATAACCCAAACATAGAGAGCGACAAAAAGACAAATACCGCGCTAAAAGCCGCTATAGCCCATGTGTTTTGCAGATATGACTGTAGATTTGCACCGAAAATGCCGGCAAAAATCCCAGCGCTCATGTATGCCAGCGACATGCAAAAAACATACACAAACGAAAGCCAAAAACCTTTTTTCATCGTCATATCGTGTTTTGACTGTCTTGCAATAATAGATGAGAGTATCGGCAGCATCGGAAAAGTACACGGCGTCAAGGACAAAAGCAGTCCGAACCCGAAAAAGCTTAAAAGCGAGAGTGCAAAACTTCTATCGCGCAGCATGTCCGCAATACCGCCATGTTCAGAGCCGCCGCCACGCGAAACTTCCGTGCTGTAGAGCGCATTCATCGGCGGGTAACAGATAACGCCGCCGCCTGCGCACCCTTGATAATCTACGTCTAAAAGTGCTTTGCCGCTTAATTTTTTAGAGCGCAGATACTCTTTGGAAACAACCGCCTCAAAGGAGTTAAAATAGACATTCTGCCCTTTTGAAACTTTAGGTTTTTGCAAAGAGAGCGTATCCGTGAGGTCTAATTTTCGCGGCGAGATGACTTTGAGCGCAAACTTATCAGCAAGCAGATAAACACCCTCAGCCATATCTATTTTGACAATGATATAGTCATTTTTCTCTTCAAAATTTACGCTAAAAGCCTCTTCAGGAGGGACTATTTTGACCTGCTGTGCGGCAAACGAAACACACATCAACAGCAAAACTGCAATAACTTTTTTCAACACTACAATCCTAAAAATTGATGGGTAATTTTATCCAATGTTGCTAAACGACATATTAAGCCTTTGTGAGTTATCATTAAGGAAAATTTTCAGCACAAAAGGGCAATCATGAAGAAAAAATCTAAAGAAAAAGGCTTGGAAGAGAGCGCTTTAAAGGAAGAGACGAAAAAGCCTGAAGAGAAAAAACAGAAGCAAAAAGTTAAAACAAAATCAGACAAAAACGACAATCTCGTGCAAATTTGGGTGAAAAAAAGCAAGCTTGATTATATAAAAAAATTAAAAGAGCTGCAAATAGAGCTTTTGAAACTGCAAAAATATGTTAAGGAGAGCGGGCTTAGGATACTTGTCATCTTTGAAGGACGTGATGCGGCGGGCAAAGGCGGCACGATAAAAGCCATCACGGAGCATATCAATCCAAGAGGCGCACGTGTCGTAGCTCTTGAAAAACCCTCAGACAAAGAGCGCACGCAGTGGTATTTTCAGCGTTATGTAGAGCATTTGCCGTCAGCGGGCGAGATAGTTTTTTTTGACAGGTCATGGTATAACCGCGCGGGCGTTGAGCCTGTTATGGGGTTTTGCACAAAAGAGGAGTATCAGGACTTTTTGATAGAGGTGCCGAAATTTGAATCGCTTATCGCAGGTGCAGGCATAAAGATATTTAAATTTTACTTTTCCGTTACGAAAGAGGAGCAAAAAAAGCGGTTTGAAGAGCGCAAAAAAGACCCGTTAAAACACTTTAAACTTTCAGAGATTGACGAAAAGGCGCAGGAGTTGTGGGAACAATATACATTGGCTGAATACTCTATGTTGCTGGCGTCTCACACGAAAGATTGTCCATGGGCGATTGTCTATTCGGACGGCAAAAAAAAGGCGCGCTTAAATACAATACGCCATATTTTGAGGCAGATAGATTATCCTAACAAATCCAAAAAAGATATATTT
>JAISNG010000027.1 GCA_031276365.1 Campylobacteraceae bacterium
TCTCATAGCCGCAAATCCTGCTATTCCTACATCGCAAATCGCGGCTTCCGCTCCGACTACAAGCATCTTGTCCGCTCCGCCAATCATTATGGTTTTAACTGCTTCGCTAATCGCATGAGCGCCCGCTGCGCAAGCCGTAACAGATGAGAGATTGGGACCTTTGAGTCCATACTGGATAGATACAAAGCCGCCAAGCATATTTGCAAGCGCTGAGGGGATAAAAAACGGCGATATTTTTCTTGGACCTTTTGTGTGTGAAATGATGGAGTTTTTTTCAATATTTGGAAGTCCTCCGATACCCGAAGATGAACTTATGCCGAAACGTTCAGTGTCAAACTCGTCTAAATTCGCATCTTTTACGGCATCTTGCGCAGCTTTAAGTCCAAGCTGAATAAATCTATCGGCTTTTTTTACCTCTTTGCCGTCAAGAACAGCTTCTGGGTCAAATCCGTCAACTTCGGCAGCTATGTTTACAGGGTGATTGCTTGCATCAAACAGAGTGATTTTTCTGACTCCGCACTTTCCCTCCGTTATGGCTTTGAAAGAGCTATCCTTGTCAAGTCCGACAGAGTTAATCATGCCTATGCCTGTAACAACAACTCTTTTAAACATTGACTTATCCTTAAAAATTAATTATAAAAAAAGAAAAGCCTGCAAATACTAACAGGCTTTCGGCAGAGATTTATTTGTTGTGTGTTTCAATATATTTAACAGCGTCGCCGACAGTAACAATCTTTTCTGCATCTGTGTCGGGGATTTCAATATCAAATTTCTCTTCCAGAGCCATAACAAGCTCGACAACGTCGAGTGAATCCGCTCCCAAATCTTCAACGAATTTGGACTCTTCTTTTACCTCTGCGGGGTTTACATTCAGCTGTTCAACTACAACTTCCTTGACATCATCAAACAATGCCATACATACTCCTTCAAAAAATTTACTGCAATTTTAGCAAAATAAGCTTAAAACCATTTTGAACTCTGTTTTCTCGAGCTTGTTTTTATGTTATTTATTTTATATTGATTAATTATATGATTAAAATACTTAAAAATATATAGATAAATATGCACTTTAGTGTTAAAAAAAGTAAAAGCTTTCATACGTGATATGAGAGCTTTTACTTTTGGATTACGAATAAAAAGAGGCATTCGGCAAAGTACCGTTTAGCACGAAATCTCCCAAAGCATATATCTTATAATCAATCGGGTCATGTAGAGTCTGCGTGCGTAGATTTCTCCAAAAACGGTCAAAGCCCAAAGCGGAAGTTGTCGCGCGCGAACCAAGCGCTTCAAAAATTCTGCTGGTAACCTCAAGTCCAACCTGCGTTGCGGCTACTCTTGCCGCCGCTGTTGCTATCGCAAATTCGCCGCGCTCTTTTTTAGTCAAATTTTCGGCTTTTTGCCAAATCGGGTCAATCAGTTCATTTGCTTTTGCGGTCAAAAGTCTGACACCCTCAAGTTTTACCCAAAGTTCGCCTATGTGCCGCAGGATATACGGGTCCTTTTGTGCGCTTGGTGCGAATGAGGTAAACCACGGCTTTGTCTCCTTGCCGCGCACATAATCAACCGCTTCTTTGTAAGCTCCATTTGCAATACTGTAAAAAAGATTTGCAAATATGAGCTGTCCTATCTGTGTTCTTACTGTCGAAAACGGCGTAGAAAGCGGTCCAGGGTCTGATAAGACCTCATTTTTATTTACCGTAACATTTTTAAGTATCAATGTGCCGCTGTCGGTTTGCCGCTGTCCGATATTGTCCCAATCGCCGACAACGATAACTCCCTCGCGGTTTGCAGGAATAGCCGCCGCAAGCGTTTTGCCATCAGGCGAGTTTTCGCTTCCGGTAATTGTCAAATAATCCGCATCTTTAGCTCCCGTAGCAAAACTCTTTGTGCCGTTCCACTCAAAATTTCCGTCCGCTTTTCGCGTAACAATTGCATCTTTTCTGATTTGATTGACGGCATTGCCCCAAAACCAGCCATTTTCAACCGTGCCTTTATGAAGTGCGCTCCACTGCTCTTTGGAGCCAAACAGCCGCACTGTTGCCAGCTGATAGTTGTGAAATGCGTAGAGATGCCCCAAAGAGCTGTCCACTTCGGAGATTTTGCCGATAATCGTTAAAAGTTCAGCCCATGTACCGCCTGTACCGCCAAGCTCTTTTGAGATGATGAAATTTAAAAGTCCGCTTTGTCTGATAGCATCGCGCTCTTTTTTTGGCGTTCCGCCTTGGCGGTCGCGCTCCACAGCGGTTTTGGCAAAATCCGCACTTAACTTTTCTGTAACTTCAATCGCCTCTTCATATGAAGATAAAACCTTACTCATTTTTCTAATCCTTTGTTAAATATAGTAGTTATCAACGGCTTCATGAATGAGTGCGCTATCATTCATAGCCTCAAAAACTTTACGTCTTACCACGCCAAATTCCACTCCTGCACGGTCGCGCGGTTCGGGCAAATCCACCTTTATCTCGGCGGTTATTCGCCCGGGCTTTGTATTCATAACGATGATTTTATTGCTCAAAAATATCGCCTCTTCCACATCATGCGTAACCAGTATCATGCTCACTCCCTCAACACGCCAAATACGCTGCAGCTCCTCTTGCAGACGCATTTTTGTGATGGCATCAAGTGCGCCTAAAGGTTCGTCAAGCAGTAAGATTTTGGGCTGATTTATCAAAGCGCGTGCAATCGCCGCACGCTGTGCCATACCGCCTGAGAGTTGATGAGGATATGAGCTTTCAAAACCCTCAAGTCCGACAAGCGAGATATGCTCTTTGACGATTTTATTCTTCTCTTTTGCGCTGATTTTTGCGTTTAGAAGCGCTATTGATATGTTTTCTCTCAAGGTAAGCCATGGCAAAAGACGATGGTCTTGAAAGACGATGCCGCGCGCGAGATTAGTGCCATTTATGCGCTCATTTTGCAAGATAATATCTCCCTCATAATCGTTGTCTAACCCCACGATTAGACGCAAAAGCGTTGATTTGCCGCATCCTGATGGTCCTACTATGGATACAAATTCACCTGTTTTTACATCAAAGCTTGCATTTTTGACTACGGTAAAAACATCGCTGCTCGAGAGTATATAGCGTTTGGTAACGTCTTTAATTTCCAAGAGTCCTTCACTGTGCATCAAAGCCCGCCTTCCAACGCAAAAGTCTTTTTTGCACCGCATACATGAAGCGGTCAATCGCAAAGCCGATTGTTCCTATCAGTACCATACAAACGAGCAGTTGGTCGGTCATCAAAAGTTGCTGCGCTCTGAATATCAAAAAGCCGACACCTTCAAGACCGCTTAATCCTTCAGCCACTACGACAATCGCCCATGCTAAACCCGCCGAATAACGAAACGATACGGCGATGGAGGGCAAGATAGCTGGGATAATCACTTTGCGTATCAATTGCCATTTGGTAAGTTTCAAGACTTCTGCAAGTTCTATATAGCTTTTGTCTATACTGCGGATACCCTGCAAAACGTTCAAAAAGACTGGAAAAAAGACTGATTTGGCGATAATCAAAATCTTGGCAGGTGCGCCGAGTCCAAGCCAGACAACAATAAGCGGAAGCCATGCGATAGTTGGAATATGACGAAGCGTGTTTAAAGTCGAGCCAAAAAACAGTTCCGTTTTACGCGATAAGCCCGCTGCAAGCCCCAAAAAGAGCGCAACCGCACTGCCGTAAATAAACCCTTGCGAAACTATGGAGACACTGACTCTGATATCATTTAACAACTCCTGTTTCCAAAGCATATACCAAAATGCTTTTATTACATCAACAGGTTTTGGCAAAAATATGCGCTCTACCCACTCGTAAGAAGTTGCAATCTGCCAAAGAGATATAATAATAAGCGGCAAAAATAGACCTATATAATACTGTTTTGCAAAAAATATCTTTACATTCGGCAGATATATCTTGCGGCGCGTAAAAACGCTTTTAAAATCACGTGCGGCGATAAGCTCTTTATCCATTTTAATCCCTTTTGCATAGTTTGAGAGCAGATGCTCTCAAATCCATTAATTATAGATAGAGTGAGAGCCGCCGACGAAAAACCGTTCGTCTATAAATTCATCAACCTCTTTGTCCGTAAGGCTTTTTTGAGTTAAGATATCATCGCCGTTTGCGATGTAGTAGCGCAAAAACTCCTTAATTGCGGTTCTGGCGCGCTCAGCGTTTGCTTCTCCGCCCATAAATTCCCACTGTCCAAGATGCGTAACTTGAAAAAGAGCCACTTCAAGCGGTACGCGCGTCTCTTTGGCGATGATTGCGGCGGCTTCATTCGGATGGTCAAATGCCCATTCGCGTGTTTTTTCCCGCGCGGCTAAAAAAGCTTTAACGACGGACGGATATTTATCGGCAAAATCTTTGCGCGCAACGTAGGTAACGCGTCCCGCGTAATTTACATAAACGCCGTCATCGGCGGGACGGCTAACGACTTTAAATTTACCGCTAAGCCATGGACCTGTGAATGCGGGCGCGGCAAGATGTACTGCAGTTGCGTCCGTTTCTCCCGATAAAACAGCGGCTATGGCTACTGCGGAGTTATCTATGTTTTCGTGTCTTACTTTACCTTTTTTCAAGCGCGAATCAAATGGTATGCCCGCATTGTTTAAACTCTCAAATGGCGATGACCAGTAGCATGAGATACGGCTTGAGCCGAATTTTTTGCCGTCCAAATCTTTTATGGAGTTGATTTTGTTATTGTCTGCCGCCGCTAAAACAGGTGTACGATAGCGGTTTGAGGGTTCGCTTATCCAGATGACGACCGTATTTAGTCCGTTGATGCGGTGAATCGTTGAAGGATAAACCATTCTTTGCGCGATAGCAAGCGAGCCGCCTCCGACAGCAGCGCTCTCCGCGCCCAAAAGTTCTGCCGCTCCCTGCGGAATTAGCGTAATTTTTTTCGTGCCGATTTTGTCAAGCTCTTCTTTAAAAAAACCTTTTTCCAGCGCGACTACCGTCCAAGGCGACTTTTGCAGATTTATGGAAGGCAGTACAGCTTCCGCCGCACCGGCTAAACTTCCCAAAACACTTAGGGCAAGCAGACTTGCCGCTAACTTTTTTCTTAATGAACTTTGTAACATACATTCTCCTTTTTGTAAAATAACAGTTTATACTCCTCATGCATAAACTATTTTTGCAAGAATATCATAAGCAATCTTAATAGTATATAAAATATATAGATTTAATCAAGATTATTATGCAGCGTCATTTTGCCCTGTATGTACGGTTTATTGTCCAAATCCTGCACCGATTGCTCATGAAGTTCAACTCATAATATCAATATAAATTTTACACTGTTAGAATAATCAAAAATTTGTGGAGTTCTCATAAAAACACTGTTATTTGCAGAAGCAAAAGCAATTTGAGCTGATTAACAACAATGATATTCCTGTTCTTGGCGAAAAACGGCAGGCTATAAAAATGATAAAAAATATGCAAATAAGTCGTAAATGGCGAATACAAAATAGTTTTACTTGCGCCTTTAAGTGATATGCTTAGCGGCGAATAGATAAAACACTTCAATCTTGACCTTAATATAACGAGTGAAAAGACAGATAGATGGCACTTTGATGAAAACAGAAATATAAAAAATATGGCGATATATACTTTCATAGCGAGGGCAATAACAGTTGCTTCGTGGATTATAGAAACGAGGGCAAAAAGTGTATTGTACTCAATCTTAATTACTTTTTCGGAGCAGGAATGGGTTGCTGTTATAATTTTTTAGCCGTTTATGACGCAAATCGAAGCGATAAAATCTACTTATAGATAAAAAAACGATAAAGATGACCATTATCCAAGTGCTTTTCCCGATTGCCAAGTAGAAACAAAAGAGGAGATAATATCTATCGACAATAAAAACTATATTTTGGTCAGCGGAACAACGGGCTTAATCAGTCTGTATGAAGTTACCGTATCAGAAAGCAGCGAAGATATTATAAACGGCGTTTACACTTTTGAGCTGATATATAAATGCGAATAGCCGATTTTGCATTATGTCAGGTATGTTTTTTGAAAATACGAATACAGTTTAGTATATAAACCGCCAAAATCGTCAGTACAATCCCCGCGAGCGTCAATATCTCAAGTCTCTCGTCTAAAGTTACAGCTCCTGTTATGACGGCGGAGGAGGGGGCTATGAACATGAAAGAGCTTACTTTGTCGGAACCGAGCTTCTTTGCGCCGAGAAAAAAGAGCGTTGTGGCTATAGATGTGCTTACGACCGATACAAAAATGGTATTGAGCCAAAATCTCATGTCAAGATTTTGTATGATTATCTTATCCGTATCGGTAAACGCAAAAACCATAATAGTCGTGAAAAGATACATGTAAAAGGAGAAAACAGAGGCGTTGATTTTCACATGTGAGCTCGCAATCGCAATACATGACCACAAAAACGCGCCCAAAATAAAATAGAGATTATACGCAGAAAATATCCGATAAGCGTCAAACTGCCAGACGCCAAGCATCAGCATCGTACCCAAAAAGCCGATAAAAAGCGCAAATATATCCAATTTTTTGATGCCGTGCCTGTAAAATATGGCAAGTAAAACAAAGGTGATAATTGGCGAAAAAGCGTTAATAAAAGCCCCTGCCAAAGAGGCGGAACCAAGCTTTGTGCCGAGAAATATCACATATCCGTAAAAAGAGGTCAAAGCCGCCGCCAATACGGAGATAAGGAGGCTTTGCTTGTCCAAAGCAAAACTCTGCCGCAAAATCAGCGCCACAAAAAATGACGATATGACGGTTATGGCGTAACGTATAAATACGAGTTCGGCTGTGGGCAGGTATTCGTTCATGACTTTAATGCTTGACCATGAAGCTCCCCACATTATCATGGCCATAAACATCAGTATCAAAAAAATATTTTTTTGCAAATAGCGCCTTTGTAATACTTTCGGATTGATTTAAGCGTGATATTATATAGTTTTTATTAAAAATAAACAATAAACAGCTAAACTCTCCGCGCGATTTTTCCAACTGATTTTTAATCTATTATTATGTAAATATCGGTAAAATAACGTTTTTTCATACTTTTTGTTCTTTTACTTATCATTGTCAAAAATGATTGGAAAAAGTTCAAAAAACAGCGAATTTCAGGGGAGATTGTCTTTTTTAAGACAGCCTGTTTTTCTTGCTGAACCAAAGACAAGAGTTGTATTGAAATTGCTATTATGCATGGTCTATTATTTAGCAATATTAGCTGAACCAAAGACAAGAGTTGTATTGAAATACGGGCATATCGCACCCGCTCATTTTTTCAATGCTGAACCAAAGACAAGAGTTGTATTGAAATTGAATAAAAAACGATGTATTATAACACTGTGAAACTGAACCAAAGACAAGAGTTGTATTGAAATCGCGCCACACGTCATTTGCATCGTTAGCCGTAAGCCTGAACCAAAGACAAGAGTTGTATTGAAATAAACAAAAATCACTTACAACCATATAAATTATTTTTCTGAACCAAAGACAAGAGTTGTATTGAAATTTCTGCAGGACGAATTTGAGCCTGCAAATAATGACTGAACCAAAGACAAGAGTTGTATTGAAATGGCGTGGGAAAACTGGCCGTACATTTTTCTTTTCTTGTATAGGTTGTTTTAGTTGTATTGAAATGGCGTGGGAAAACTGGGAGAAGCAGAGACTTTTCTCCTGAACCAAAGACAAGAGTTGTATTGAAATTAGAGAAAGAAGCTAAAGGCGAGCTAAGCTATAGCCTGAACCAAAGACAAGAGTTGTATTGAAATAGCATTACCAATGGGGACCGTTAGCCGTTGTGGTGACTGAACCAAAGACAAGAGTTGTATTGAAATATAGTTGGAACTATTGTGGGTGCTTTTGTAGCAAACTGAACCAAAGACAAGAGTTGTATTGAAATATCGTTATCCGTGCTGTTGTGTATATTGCTCGTGTCTGAACCAAAGACAAGAGTTGTATTGAAATCCAAAAAGATTTAGAGGATATTTTTTATTCCTCTTTCTGAACCAAAGACAAGAGTTGTATTGAAATACCTTGTATTTATTTTGCATTTTCTGCTCCTAAGTAACTGAACCAAAGACAAGAGTTGTATTGAAATTTATAGAAACAAAAGGTGTCCATATAAGGGCAAAAACTGAACCAAAGACAAGAGTTGTATTGAAATAATGGACAAAAAAAGACATTATTAAGGTTATACAAAACTGAACCAAAGACAAGAGTTGTATT
>JAISNG010000036.1 GCA_031276365.1 Campylobacteraceae bacterium
TCTAAATGTAACGGTAAGCGGAGAGAGTGCGATATTAAATAACAATAATGGTACTTGGAGTATCAATAGAGTTAATGTCTATACAAATGGAAGCAATGCTTACGGAGTTTATGCAAACAGAGCAAATATCAATATCGGTAATGGTTCGTATATTGCTACGAATGGAGACGGCGCTTATGGAGTTTACGCAAATAACGGCGCAAATATTACTGTCGGCAGCAATGCGACAATATACTCAAGCGGAACAAACGCTTATGCCGTTTATGCTAACAGCAATTCACATGTATCCAATACCTACGGCAGTTTAAATATCACAGGGGATATCTATTCGTCCGATGCTTCGTACGTGGATTTGAGTTTTGCAGGCAGCTCTATATTTAAAGGTTCAACGACAGCAAATTCTATAATTGATTTGACCTTTGAGGGCGCAAACTCTTTGTGGGAGCTTACGGGAGATTCAAGCGTTACGGATTTAACTCTTTTGAACGGCGCAAAGGTTGATATGACAAGAGGCGGAGTGTTTTTGACATTAACGCCTGCGAGTGTGTTAAATATAGAAAATCTATATGGAAACGGCGTATTTGACGTAAGGTTTGACTTGAAAAATGAATTAAACGACAAAATAGCCGTATCAAACAGTTCGTCAGGAAATCACCATGTCAACTTTTATGACAAAACAAACGGCGCCTTTACGCTCAATCACAATATATCTTTGCTTGTCGTAGAGCAGAATAATCCTTACGGAAGTTACGCGGCGGCGTATGACGGCAAAATAGATCTTGGCGGAATTGAATATAATTTAACAAAATCAAATTCAAACGAGAGCTGGTACGTTAATTTGTTCAACGGAACTTCAACTACGGGCGGCAGCGGAGGTGGTGGAGGAGGCGGCACGCCTACATGCACATCGGCACACTGCGCGGTAAAAAGCTTCTTGAATATCAACTATTTGACAAATTATATAGACTCTCAAGCAATACTACAAAGAGTAGGAGAGATACGCGAGGGCAGACATGACAGAGAAGACGTCTGGGTAAGAGCGTATTTTGGACAATTGGGTTCGTTTGAAGATGAGACAAGAGTGAACGAAGTTAATTATTACGGAATACAAGGCGGCGCTGATAGAGCAGATGAATACGAATATGCTACGACTTATCTTGGATGGGCTTTCGGATATTCAAAAGCCGACATAGACTATCTAAAGGGTGAAGGCAGAAATGATAATCTATATGGCGGTATATACGCATCTGTATTGTTCAAAACAAATCTATATATGGATTTTGCAGCCAAATACAGTTACAATAAAAATAAATTTGACACGGTAACTTCAAATGGTTATGACGTAACAGGAGAAGGCAATGCGAGAAGCTTTTCCGTTGATATTGAGGCAGGCAAGAGATATAACATATCAAAATTTTATATAGAACCGCAGGCAGGAGTCTCATTTACCAATCAAAACGCTGCCGATGTCAGTTCGTCTGACGGTATGAGAATCACCTTGAACAAGTATGATTCATACAGAATAAGAGGCGGTATGCTTTTGGGTTATACGATAAAAGATATGGCAAATATCTACTTGAAAGGCGGATATACAAAAGAGTTAAATTCCGATACGTCGTACGTATTAAACGGTAATTTGATAGGTTATCAGCTCAACGACGATATAGTTGACGGCGCGGCAGGAATTATGCTTAACACAGATAACCACCACCTCTATCTTGAAGGAAATTATCAAATCGGAAGCGAATTTGACAACAAAAAGGCAAATCTCGGATATAGATACGATTTTTAGCCATTCGTTCTCGGGGCTTTTTGACGAAAGTCCCGAGAGCTTTTAATATCCTTTGCTATACGATTTTAGCGTTGATGAGAGTTTGGATTTTTACATTATAGATGTTTAATATCTCTCTTGATACATTTTTAAAGTTGCAGTTTTTAGCTTTAAACGATATTAATGTCGGTGTTGAATCCTTTTAGCGTTGCTCGGATTTATAAAATCATTGCCTTTGTGTGATATTAATGTCGGTGTTGAATGCAGACGTTTTGGACGTGAAGCTTTGTCTGTAACATCAAGTAAGCATCAAGCATATTTGCACTTTCTAATATTTGTCATTCCAGTGCAATATGGTGAAGCTAAAAGGCGCGTTGTTTTTATAGTGCGTTTCACGATATTCGTCATTCCAGTACCTTTTTTTACGTTCTGTTATTTCGTATAAAATTTTTGTACGCTTTACGATGTTTATCGTTCCAGCGCGAAAGCCACAGCGTTAGTCGTCATTGCGGGGAAATTACTCTCTTTTCGTCATTCCCGTGAAAATGGGAATCTATCTTGAAAAAATTTTGCAAATGACCAAAGGGAATGCGGGGACATTTAAACATTTTTGTATTTTTTTGCAGGTTTTTAGTTTGGATACCAGCCTTAATTTTACAATATGCGCTTTTTTACGGAAATTTGTCGTTTAGTTGCTGGAATGACGAAACGGATTATCATTACCGTATGTTTATTTTGTTTTTATTCACGCATTCATGCGTTATTCATATGAACAAACGATACGACTTCACATCATAAAAGAGTAAATGATAAAACGCTTAACTCTCTCATTTGATTTTTTCTATAGTTTAGTTTCGCTAAATATTTCTGATATAATTCCTCCTTTAATAAAAGTACTTAAAGGAGAAATCTTGGAAAATTTTTCTAAAAAACAACTTACAATGTCTATTTTGATGACGCCCAATATGGCAAATTTCAGCGGTAACGTTCATGGCGGCGAGATTTTGAAAGCGTTAGACCATGTAGCTTATGCCTTAGCCGCCAGATACAGCGGAAAAAATGTCGTTACGCTCTCTGTGGACAGAGTGATATTTAAAAATCCGATGCACATAGGGACTTTGGTAACGTTTTTGGCAAGTGTGAATTATGTCGGTAGAACCTCTATGGAGATAGGCATAAAAGTCATAGCTGAAGATATCAAAAACCACACTGTTACGCATACGAACAGCTGTTTTTTTACGATGGTAGCGGTTGATGAGAACGGCAGACCGACACCGATAGAAACTTTCGTACCGCAAAGCGCCGATGAAAAACGCCGATGGGAAAATGCCAAGATACGAAGATTGTATCTGCTCAAAGAAGACCCGAGATAAATTTTTATAAACCACTGTATAAAATCATAAAGTTTATTATAATATTTTTTATTATAAAATTTATTATATTTTTTACAGAGGAATTAGCGATGATAACCAAGAGCTATACGTTTACGACAAAAGAGGTTTCTCAAGATGAGATTTGGAAGCTTGTAAGCGATGTTGATAATTGGCAATCATGGGATAAAAGCGTTGATGAGAGCAATATCGAGGGCGATTTTGAAAGCGGCAACAGTTTTTTATTAAAACCAAAAGGTGCGGGCAGGATTCGGATATATCTTGATGAAGTCATACCAAATTCGTATTATAGAGATATTACGAAATTTCCGTTTGCCAAAATGTACGGCGAACATTGGTATGAAAATAGCGATGAGGACTTGAAAATAACGATAAAACTGAGCATAAAAGGACTGTTTGCGCCTCTTTGGTATATTATAGTCATGAAAGATATAGTTAAAAATCTTGAAAATAACATAAAAACACAATTGCAGACTATTAAAAATGCGCGTTAAAAAGTATTGGATAGTATGTGTCTCAAAAGAGCATGTAAAACTTGCGGTTGAGGGCGGTATCATACAGGTATGCCACGGTAAAAAACAGCCGTTAAGCCGTATGCAAAAAGATGATTATATCGTCATATATTCGTCAAAAAAGAAGATGAGCGACGCCAAATCCTCTTTACAGGCATTTACAGCCATAGGAATGGTATCGGACAATGAGATATATCAATATACTATGAGCGAAGACTTCACGCCCTTTAGAAGAAAAGTTGAGTATTTCGAGTGCGATGAGATACCAATAATGCCTTTAATAAACTTTTTGCATTTTATCCAAAATAAAAAATTTTGGGGATATCCTTTCAGATATGGTATTATAGAGATAGATATTAAGGACTTTGAACTTATTTACAGCAGGATGAGATGCAAAAAGACAACACCTTTAGCGTAAAAAACGCGAATGAGAGCAGCGGTTTTCTGTTTTGGCGGGTTTACTCTTTGTGGCAGCAAGAGATAAAAAGAGTTTTGAGCGATAAATACGGCATTATACATTCGCAGTATGTGCTTTTGGCAAGCACGCACTTTTTGACGTTAAACGGCAATGAGGTTACTCAAGTCTTACTATCGCAATTTACAAAGATAGATGTGATGAATGTCTCTCAAGTGTTGAAAAAGCTGGAACAAATGGGGCTTGTTGCAAGAAAAGAGCATTCTGCTGACACACGCGCAAAAGCTGTTTTTTTAACAGATAAAGGCAGAGAATTGACAAAAAAAGCTGTTATTGACATTGAAGATATAGATGTAAAATTTTTCTCAAAACTTGGCAAAGAGTTGGAAAATTTTAACGACTGTATGTTAAAACTTATCAATTCGTTTCAGACTTGAAATAGCAAAGCGTTTGGAGTAATGAACTATTGGCATTAACGTTGCAAAAAATAAAGGCTTGAGAGCCATTTGAAGTAAACCGTGAAATTCATATTTTTGCGCCCCAGCCATATCGTACCCTCTTTCCGCCATTCCCGCAACGAGCAAAGAGTTTTCGTAGAAAATGATATTTGCGAGGCAAGCGGGAATCCAAAATAGAAACCAAAAAGGTATGAAAAAGCAAACAGTTTTTTCTTATGTCAGCTTTAAAATCACAAACCAAAATAAAAAACGTGCTTGATATATGCCGTCTAACCACAACAAATGTTTAAATCATACCAAAACCAAATTCCTTC
>JAISNG010000158.1 GCA_031276365.1 Campylobacteraceae bacterium
AGAATGGTTAAAATTTAACCAAACTTATATCTCTTCTTGAAAAAACGGCACATTTGTCATATCCGCACTCTTTTGCCAAACTTTGCGCCTCATCGCTTTTGTATCCTACATGTTCGCTCTCATGTGCGTCAGAACCGAAAGTTATTATGATATCAAGCTCACGCGCCACTTCCAAAATAGTGCGCGAAGGATACTGTTCGTTTATCGGTTTTCTAAAGCCTGCCGTATTTATCTCTATAGTCATATCAGCTTTCTTTATCGCCTTAAGCGCGTTTTTGGACAGAATCCTCACATCTGTTTTGGGCAGATATTTGAAAATTTTCAACAGGTCAATATGTCCGACGATATCAAAAAGTCCGCTTTTTGCCATTTTTTCTATTGCGTCAAAATACTCTTTCCATATATTGTCCATATCTTTGTTCTCATAACCGCCTATAAATTCGGGATTGTCAAAACCCCAGCCATTTAAAAAGTGAACTGAGCCTATAAAATAATCGGTCTTTTGTTCAAATACGCGCTTGTCCATGTAACCGTCCAGAAAATCCACCTCGTAAGCAAACAGTATCTCTATTTGGTTTTGAAATTCGCTTTGAAGTTCTCTCACTGTTTTTTCATAAATCTTCATTTCGTCAAAACTCATACGATATTTTTCGTCAAATTTCATCGGCGCATGGTCTGAAAAACCGAAATATTTTATTCCCGCTTCAATTGCCTTTTGTACATACTCTATCGGTGTTCCGTTAGCGTGATGGCAGAGCGGAGTGTGGTTGTGCAAATCTACTTTCATAAGCGCCTTTGTTCTAATGAGCTGAAAATCTAAAGTTGAATTATATATTTTTTTTATATAATTTCACATAATTTTTAAACTCAAAGGAATTTTTCATGGATAAAGAGTTTGATATATTAAGCGCAAAGCTTGATATGATTAAGGGTTTAATGGTTGAAATTGAAAATTTTGCCCACAAACAGTCCGAACTTTTTGAAGTTTTAAGCAGAAAATTTCCGAATATAGCACAGTTTACCAACGCCTTAAAGGAGGCGCATGAATTGCAAGAATGCACAAAACAGTTGAAGTCTCAAGCCGATATATGCACGCAAAGCGTCAATATTTTGTCTGCAAGATTTGATTCTGAGAAAAATATGCTCAAAGAGAAACAGGAGAGCGTGCGCATAATTATTGAAACTTTAAGTAAGGCGGAGAGTATGAATGAAACTGCGCTTGATAACTTGAAAAAGCTTATGAGCAGTTTCAAATAGTGAGAGCCGAGCTTTTATCTCCTGCGGGAAATTTTGAAAAATTAAAAATCGCGCTTGCTTACGGCGCTGACGCGGTTTATGGCGGAGTTAGCCATTTTTCACTGCGTATCCGCTCGGGCAAAGAGTTTACATATGAAAGCTTTAAAGATGCGGTTGATTATACGCACTCATACGGTAAAAAAATATATGTAACGATAAACGGTTTTCCCTTTAACTCACAGCTGAAATTACTTGAAAAACATATAGAAAATATAGCGGACATGAAGCCTGATGCTTTTATCGTTGCCGCTCCTGGAGTTATAAAACTTGCAAAAAAGATAGCTCCGCATATCCCCGTTCACCTCTCAACGCAGGCGAATGTTTTAAATTATCTTGACGCGGAGATATATTATGAGATGGGTGTAAAACGCATAGTCGCGGCGCGCGAAGTGAGTTTGAGCGACCTAAGCGAGTTTAAAAAAAGATTGCCCGAACTCGAAATAGAGGTGTTTATCCATGGTTCCATGTGTTTTGCATACAGCGGCAGATGCCTTATAAGCGCTGTTCAAAGCGGACGTGTGCCAAACCGCGGAAGCTGTGCGAATGACTGTAGGTTTGCCTACACTCTTTACGCGAAAAATGAAGAGAGCGGGACACTTTTTAGGATAGAACAATCGGCGGACGAGGGAACATATATATTTAACGCTAAAGATTTAAATCTTATAAATCATCTGGATGAGATTTTAAAAAGCGGTATTGTAGATGCCTTGAAGATTGAAGGGCGCACGAAAAGCCCGTATTATGTTGCAGCTGCGACTAACGCTTACTCTAATGCGATAGATGATTTTTACAGCGGCAAATTTCAAACTGGCATTTATAAAAAAGAACTGAACAGCATTAAAAACAGAGGTTTTAGCGAAGGGTATCTGGTACAGCGTCCTTTTGAGCGCGCCGATACGCAAAATCTATCTTCTACGCTTTTGGTTGGCACTCATCAAGTTTACGGCGAAGTGAATGAAAATGGACTTAGTTTTAAAGTAAAAGATAAGGTTGAAACAGGCGGAGTTTATGAGATTTTATCTTATGAAAAGATAAGCGCATGTGATAACAGCACGGGTAAAATTTGGGAAGAGGACGGTACATGGAAGATACGTTTCAATGAGCTAAAAAGCGTCAGCGGCAAAGTTTATGATGCGGTTCACAGCGGAAATACAAACGATATACTTCTGCCGTCTCCGTTGTCGCCTTTTACATTTTTCAGAAAAGAGACTTAAGCTGCAATAATATTTTTAGCATCTTTGGATACAATAATAGTTTGCAAACAAAATTTGAGGAGTGAAGCAAATGAAATTTGTTTCTATTATTATAGGAAGCAAGAGCGATTATGATGTCATGAGCGAGTGCGCTAATACTCTTGAAAAATTCGGCGTCAAATATGAGCTTATTATCTCTTCGGCGCACAGAAGTGTAGAGAGAACTAAAAATTATGTAAAAAGCGCCGAACAAAGAGGAGTTCAACTCTTTATAGCGGCGGCTGGAATGGCGGCGCATCTGGCAGGTGCGATAGCCGCTATAACTACCAAACCTGTTATCGGCGTTCCGATGGCAGCTTCTGCGCTTAACGGCATGGACGCGCTTTTATCAACAGTGCAAATGCCCTCAGGAATGCCGGTTGCTACAGTTGCGATAGGTAAAACAGGCGCGGTAAACAGCGCTTATCTTGCGATGCAGATTTTAAGCGTAAGCGACGAGGAGCTTGCCGTCAAACTTAGAGAAGACAGGCTCAAAAAAGCCAAGCAGATAGAATCGGACTCCAAAGAGATAGAGGTGTTGATAAACTGCGATAAGGATGGTGTTTGATGATGAC
>JAISNG010000094.1 GCA_031276365.1 Campylobacteraceae bacterium
CGATGGTAAAGTTTATATTTACACTCATTTGCTTTTGACGCATAAATATTTTGAAAATTTCTATTGAATTATTACAAGCTTAAAATGAAATTATTGACTAAGATAAAACAGTATTTGCACCTGATAAAACGATAAAAAGAAAGCCGTATAAACCATACTCTGATGTATGAAAACTAAAACAAAAAGACGTTTTGATAAAGATATTTGATGCGACGACAATATATGCAAAGAAGCGGTAAAATTTCTCCTGTATATTTGACAAAAATTTATAAATTATGATATTGTACCGCTTCAAAATCGCCGCCGCCGATAGGGTAAATTTATGAGCTTGATAGAGATTGTTTTAATTGCCGTAGGATTGTCAATGGACGCGTTTGCCGCGTCTGTAGTGTTGGGTTTGAGTGCAAAAAAGGCGCGGCATGTGATTGTTCCAAGTTTATATTTTGGTTTTTTTCAGGCTTTTATGCCCATGATAGGGTACTTTGGCGGCGTATTTTTTGCAGATGAAATTCAAGATTTAGACCATTGGATAGCATTCATATTGCTTGTAATTATCGGAATTTTTATGATAAAAGGCGGTTTTTCAAAAGAGAAAATAGAACACTGCAGCGATAAAAGCTCATTTAAACATTTTGGGATATTGGCATTGGCGGTTGCGACCAGCATAGACGCAATGGCTGTAGGCATAACGTTTGCTTTTTTTGAAGTTAATATATACAAAGCGGCATTGATAATCGGCGCAATAACATTTTTTATCTCAGCATACGGCGTTATAACAGGCAGAAAATTTGGTGCAAAATTTAAATCAAAAGCCGAATTTACAGGCGGTTTTATACTTATCGCGATAGGGATAAAAATCATTTTAGAACATCTGTTCTTTTAAATATTCTCCGCAATCAGTGTGTTAATTTTTGCTTTCGAGGCGCTTCGCCCTCTATGGCGGCGGCAGCTATCGCAAAACCTCCGTCATGAGATATGGAGAGCGATACGGAGGTGATTTTGTAGGTTTTGACAAGATGCGGCGAGAGCGTAAAAGAGGGTGCGCCGTTTGGAAGTTTGTAGATTTTGATATCAAAAAATCCGCACTCTTTTGATATGCCAAGCCCAAGAGCTTTGGATATAGCCTCTTTAGCCGCAAAAAATCCAGCCGCACTTTGAGCGTTTTTGACGAGTTTTATCTCATCTTTGTCAAGGTATTTTTCAAGAGCTTTTTTTTCAAAACGTTCCAAAAATTTTTCAAACCGTTCAATCTGAATTATATCTATGCCTATCATGAATTGCAACCATCATTTTTTTATTAATTTTGAATTTTATTAAGTAAACTTTCGCTATTATATCACTCTAAAATAAATGAAGGAGATATGGTGAAAAAACGTTTCATTTTTATCCTTTTTTGTATTGCGCTAATCGCTGCTTTCGTAGTTATCTACACATATCCGAAAGATAAGGATATT
Organism: Campylobacteraceae bacterium; assembly: GCA_031276365.1. Classification (GTDB taxonomy): domain Bacteria; phylum Campylobacterota; class Campylobacteria; order Campylobacterales; family Campylobacteraceae; genus JAIRKW01. The sequence continues at coordinate 1,455 of JAISNG010000094.1, forward strand.
TCGTTCTATGGCAATGTGGACACAAGAACGGTAAATCTGGGCTTTCGTTTTTTGGGCAAGATAGAAAAGATAAACAAAGATGAGGGCGACAGTGTAAGTAAAGATGAAGTTTTGGTAACTTTAGACAGTAAAAATCTGCACAATAATATAGCAGAAGTAGGGGCAAGGCTTGATGCCGAAAAGATAAAACTTAACAAACTTCAAAATGGCTTCAGAAAAGAGGATATCAATGAAGCAAAGGGCGAATTTGAATCCGCCGCCGCCAATTTTAAGTTGGCAGAAGATGTATTTTTAAGGCAAGAGAGACTTTTTGAAAAGAGCGCTACTTCAAAAGAGGCTTATTTAAATGCCAAATATAAATATGAAGCCGCCGCAGGTACGCTTAAGAAAGCCGAATCTATCTATAAAATGCGTATAAAAGGCTATCAAAGTGAAGATATAGAGGCTCAAAACGCACTTGTTCTCTCACTCGAGGCGGCTTTAAAAACTGCCAGACAGGATTTAGAAGATAGCGAAATCAAATCCCCGTTTGACGGCGTCATTTTGGCGAGGTTGAAAGAGGAGGGCGCGATAGTAAATCCAGGCGAAAAGGTTTTGGAAGTTTCAAGACAAGATGAATTTTGGGTAAAAGCCTATGTGGACGAATCTCATCTGGGAACTATTTCTCAAGGAGATGAAGTTTTGGTCTATACTGACGTGCGCGCAGAACCTTATTTGGGCATTATCGGAAATATATCGCCGATAGCCGAATTTACTCCTAAAAATATTGAAACGGAGGAGCTGCGCTCCGACCTTGTTTTTCGTTTTAGAGTTTTGATAAAAGATTCGGATAAAAAACTTAAACAGGGAATGCCCGTAACTGTAAAATTAAAAAAATGACAGCCGTCAGCGCATGTAATGTTACAAAATCGTTCAAAGGCAATATCGCCCTTAATCAAATAAATTTTACTGCCAAAAGAGGCGAAATAACAGGACTTGTAGGACCTGACGGCGCGGGTAAGACTACGCTCATCAGACTGCTTACTGGGCTTATGAACTTTGAGAGCGGAGAGCTTGAAGTTTTGGGCGTAAAGATGCCTAATAAAAGCAGTAAATTTTTAGAAGACATCGGATATATGCCGCAAAAATTCGGACTTTATGAGGATTTGAGCGTTTTGGAAAATTTACGGCTTTACGGCTATTTACAAGATACGGCGCATACGGATATACGTATAGACGAGTTACTGAGATTTACAAAATTAAAACAGTTCAGCGCAAGACGGACGGCAAATCTATCAGGCGGCATGAAGCAAAAACTTGCTCTTGCATGTACGCTTATAAAAAAGCCGAAAATCCTACTTTTAGACGAGCCGAGCGTTGGAGTTGACCCGATATCAAGACGTGATTTGTGGGAGATGATACATCTACTGATGGATGGCGATATGGCGGTGATTTGGAGTACGTCATATCTAAACGAAGCGCAAATGTGCGACAGCGTGCTTTTATTAAATAACGGTAATGTTTTGTATCATGGCTCTCCTGATAAGCTGATGAACAACGTAAAGGGAAGAGTGTTTAAAATAGAGGGAGATTTTTTCAACAAAAGGGAGGCTGTAGGTTCTATTTTGGAATCCGATGCACTGCTCGACGCCGCTTTGGTAGGCTCATATGTAAAGACAGTATTGCAAAAAGATAACTCCTTTCCTAATGATATTTTAAATACGATTGGAGAAAATATTAAAGTTTTGGATTTGGAGCCAAGCTTTGAAGATGCTTTTCTTGATGTTTTGGGCGTCAAAACAAAAGCGCACTCTGTTTTGGCAAATGTAATGTCTGATTTTTCTAAACAGAAAAGTTTGATATCGGTAAAAGATTTGACGAAAAAATTCGGTAATTTTACAGCTGTTGATAATGTAAGTTTTAATGTTAATGCGGGCGAAGTTTTTGGACTTTTAGGACCAAACGGCGCAGGAAAATCAACCATGTTCAAGATGCTTTGCGGACTTTTGACGCCGACTTCGGGCAAAATCAAAATACTTGAAGGAAGCTTGACGGATATAAAAGTAAGGCAAAATATAGGATATATGGCGCAGAAATTCTCTCTTTACGGGGATTTGAAACTTAAAGACAATCTTAACTTTTTTGCAAGATTGTACGAAGTAAAAAATGCACATGAGAGGATAAATACGATGATAGATATTTTTGATTTTAAAAAATATCTTCATATAAACGCCAATATTCTTCCGCTTGGTATCAAACAGCGTTTAGCGCTTGCCTGTTCGCTCATGCATGAGCCTTCCGTTCTGTTTTTGGACGAGCCGACTTCGGGCGTTGATGTGATTACGAGAAAAGAGTTTTGGACGCATATAAACAATGTGGCAAAACATGGCGTTTGCGTGATGGTAACTACGCACTTCATGGATGAAGCGGAGTATTGCGATAAAATAATGCTGATATACAAAGGCAAAGCAATAGCTGTTGGAACGCCTGATGAATTAAAGGCGCAAGTATCTCCGAGCGCGTCGCTGGAAGATGCTTTTATACATCTTGTAAAAATATATGATGAAGAGAGAGCGCACAAAAAATGAATAAAAAACGCTTGATAGCATTGATTAAAAAGGAAAATTTGCAGATAACACGAGACCCGAGCGCGTTGTTGATAGTTGTCATACTGCCGATTTTACTGCTTTTTTTGATGGGATACGCCGTGTCGCTTGATGCTAAAAATATATCGCTTGGTATAGTGTCAAAAAGTAGCAGCGCTCATGCAAGGGAGCTTGTCAAATCTTTCAGTGGGTCAAAATATTTTATTGTTACGGAAAATAAAAATAAAGCGCTTTTGATGGATATGATGCAAAACAATAAAATAAAAGCGGTTTTGGAGATAGACGATGAGTTCGGCAAGGGAGGCAGTTATAAAATACAGCTTCTCATAGACGCCACAGAGCCTAATCTCGCTGGTTTTATACAAAAATATGTAAACAGCGTTATCTCTATTTGGGCGCGGCAAAACAGTATCATAACCGCCAATGATACAAAAATTGAATCACGATACTGGTTCAATCAACCCGTTTCAAGCAGATATTTTTTGATTCCAGGCTCAATTGTTATCATTATGACTATGATAGGAACGATTTTAACTTCGCTTGTTATAGCAAGAGAGTGGGAGAGGGGAACTATGGAGGCGATAATGGCAACGCCGACTTCTATGATGGAGATAGTTATAGGTAAGATAATTCCATATTTTGTTCTTGCGATGGGTTCTTTGCTGCTCTGTTTTCTCATAGCCTATTTTTGGTATGAAATACCTTTCAGAGGCAGTCTGCTGGTACTTTTTCTGATGGGTGCGATATATCTTTTTCCTGCTCTTGTCAGCGGACTTTTAATCTCTGCGGTTACAAAAAATCAATTTGTAGCTGCCCAAATATCGCTTGTAGGCTCATTTTTGCCTGCATTTTTATTGTCTGGATTTTTGTTTGAGATAGAAAACATGCCACAATGGCTGCAGGTATTAACGCATATTGTACCTGCAAGATATTTTGTAAATTCCGTCCAAACTCTTTTTTTAGCGGGAAATGTATATGATATATTTTTAGTAAACGCTCTTGGAATCATGATAATCGGAACAGTTATATTTTTGCTGGTTTTGGTAAAATCAAGAAAGGGACTTGAATGAGATTGTTTGCGCTCATAAAAAAAGAGTTTTTGGCTATTAAAAATGACAGAAGAAGCTTGTTTGTTATCATCGCGCCGCCTCTGCTTCAGATTTTTATTTTCTCTTTTGCGGCTACTACGGAGGTAAAACATATAAGTTTAGCTGTTTTTGACAAGGATGGAAGTTACCAAAGCAGAGAGTTTATACAGTCATTAAAGGGTTCAAAACATATAGAAAATTTAATAAATATACACAATTACGACGATGCAAAAAGTATGATAGACAATAGAAAAATAATAGGCTTCATAGTTATACCAAATGGTTTTAGCAAAAATTTAGGTACGGAAGACTCTAAAATACAGCTAATCCTTGATGGACGCCGCTCAAATACAGCGCAAATTGTAGATGGTTATATACAGCAGATACTGATGCAGTTTCAGTCAAAAGATGCGGTAAAAAACCCTCTGGAGATAAATTCACGTTATTTTTACAATCAAAATTTAAATAATTTCTGGTGGATAGTGCCGAATCTTTTCTGTTCAGTTACTATGCTGCTTGCCGTTATTTTAAGTGCATTGTCTATAACAAGAGAGAAGGAACTTGGCACATTTGAGCAGATTTTGGTCTCGCCGCTTCGTCCTCATGAGATACTTTTGGGTAAATTGATTCCGGGGCTTATTATAAGTATTCTTGTTTCATCTCTCATCTTATCTTTAGCGGCTTTTTATTTTGAAGTTCCATTCCGCGGTTCGCTTTTGATGCTGTACATGGGCGTTATTATCTTTTTATTTACCATATCTGGAGTTGGACTTTTTATCTCGTCTTTGTGCAAAACGCAGCAGCAAGCTATTTTAGGTTCTTTTGTATTTTTACTACCTTCGTTTTTACTTTCAGGTTTTGCTACTCCTGTGGAAAATATGCCGCTTTGGCTTCAGCCGATATCTGATTTTATCCCGTTAAAATATTATATTGCCTTAATAAAAGGTCTATTTTTGAAAGATATAAGTTTCGCAGTTGCCGCACCTCTGTTTGTAAAAATGTTTTTACTCGGCGTTGTCTCCCTTACTGCCGCACTTGTTTTATTTAAGAGAAAGATTGGATAAAGCGCAAGTTGGCTGCTTAAGTGTTATCAAATCTCTTTAGCGCGAAATCCAATGCTATTTATATGAAGTTTGTTATTTATATTTAAGGTTTTTGCCATATGCAAATCGATTTTTTATTTTTTGCATCAACAAATATATTTTTAGACGGTAGATTTTCAAACCAAGTATTTTTGTAAAATATTTACAAGAAAACTTTTACCGATAAACAATATTTGCCCATATTTTTTAGTTTTAGTACAATGTGCCATGTTGTCAATATTT
>JAISNG010000148.1 GCA_031276365.1 Campylobacteraceae bacterium
TTTTTCTATTATAACTTTGAAGGCATCAGAAAAAACGGTGTTGTGAAATATTTTAAACACTTCTTAGGACCAAATCTTTTTTTATCTCCGCTTATGTTTCCGATAGAGATTATCTCGCATATATCAAGAATCATATCGCTCTCGTTCAGACTTTTCGGAAATGTCAAGGGAGACGACCTCTTTTTGATGGTTATATTGTCTCTTGCTCCGTGGGTTTTTCCTGTTTTGCCTTTCTTTATCTTGGTATTTTTCGGCGCTTTACAGGCTTTCATTTTTATGATATTAACTTAAGTGTATTTACCGGGTGCGGTAAAAATCAGCGAAGAGCATAATGAAGCAGGATTTGCAAAAGTCATATATTCAATTTTTAATCAGCTTTTTACTTGGAGTTTCATGGGCGTTTGTAATCTTAAGCGCTGTTTTATTTTTCTTTATTTTCGCGCGGTTTAGTTTTTTTATAGGATTGCTGAGCGCTTTTATCGGCGCTATTTTCGGACTTTTTATGGTTTTGATAGTGGAGATATTTAACGTACAGATACAAAAATTGGAAGAGTTAAAACGCCAGACGAAACTGCTTGAAACATTTTTGAAAAAAAGTTCAGGCGATGATAACATATCTAATAACTGACTCGAAATTTTACACAAGCCGACCCGAATTTATCACTGCCAAATTATACGAAATTTCAAAAAAACACAAGATTGATTATGCGTGCTTAAGAGATAAAGTATCCGAAAACTACGAAGAGTCGGCAAAATCATTTATCACTGCATGTAATACTTTAAATATCAAGCCTATTTTACACACTTTTTGGCTTGAAGCGGTAAATTTAGGGGCTTATGGGATTCATTTTGCGACTAAGGATTTTAAAAATATCCCTTTGGCAAAAGCGGAAAATCTTTTTGTGTTCGCAAGCGCTCATACGCTAAAAGAGGCTGAAGAGGCGGTGTTGCTGGGAGCTGATTTTATTACGATAAGTCCTGTTTTTTATACTCCGGATAAAAATGAGCCGCTTGGTTTAGAGAAGTTAAAAGAAATAACAGCTAAAATACCAAAAAGATGTATCGCACTTGGCGGCATTTCGGAAAGCTCTCAAATACGCATCTGCAAAGAGGCGGGAGCTGCGGGATACGCGTCGATTCGTTATTTTTTGAAATAAAAGGTTATATATGTTTGAAACGATAATAGGTCTTGAAGTTCACACTCAATTAAACACAAAAACAAAGATTTTTTGTTCATGTCAGACGAGTTTTGGCGAAAAGCCAAATACAAACGTGTGTCCCGTCTGTCTGGGACTTCCGGGAGCGCTTCCAGTTTTAAATAAAGAGGCTGTCAAAAAATCCATAGCATTTGGAACAGCTATCAACGCAACCGTAAACAAACGTTCCATTTTCAATAGAAAAAATTACTTTTATCCTGACCTTCCAAAAGCTTATCAGATAAGCCAATTTGAGATTCCAATCGTTGAAAAGGGTGAGATTTATATACCTTTGGCTGACGGTACAATAAAGAGAATAGGCGTAACGAGGGCGCATTTGGAAGAGGATGCAGGCAAAAATGTACATGAGGCGGATTTTAGCGGCGTTGATTTGAACCGCGCTGGTACTCCGCTTTTGGAGATAGTAAGCGAACCTGACCTTAGAAGCTCCGATGAAGCCGTACTTTATCTCAAAAAAATTCACGCGATATTAAGGTATCTAAATATCAGCGATGCCAATATGCAAGAGGGCAGTTTCCGATGTGATGCGAATGTATCCATAAGACCAAAAGGCGATACAAAGCTTTATCCAAGGGTTGAGATAAAAAATCTAAACTCATTCAGATTTATACAAAAAGCGATAGATTACGAAGTGGAGCGTCAAAGCGAAGCGTGGCTGGACGGGGTTTATGAAAAAGAAGTAGTGCAGGAAACAAGGCTTTTTAGCATAGAAAGCGGCGAAACAAGAAGCATGAGAAACAAAGAAGACAGTGCTGAGTATCGCTATTTTCCCGACCCTGACTTACTGCCTGTGATATTGAGTGAAGAGATGTTAAGCGAGGGCAGAAAAATCCCCGAACTTCCACATGAAAAAAAAGCGCGTTATATAAAAGAGTTTGGCATAAAGCCTTATGATGCCGAAGTTATCACGAATTCCGTTGAATTGGCTAAGTACTTTGAGGCGATGATAGATATGGGAGCCAGCGTTAAAAACAGCGTGAGCTGGCTTAGTGTTGAGCTTTTGGGTCGTCTTGGAAATGGCGTTGGAGTAGAAAATTCACCCGTTAAAGCCCAAAAATTAGCCGCATTAGTCAAGCGTATAGACGACGGCACGATAAGCGGTAAGGCGGCTAAGGATATTCTGGATTTTTTGATGCTTCATGACGAAGAGGTGGACAGCGTCATTGAAAAGCTTGGACTCAAACAAGTAAGCGATGAGAGCGCGATAATAGCCATCATAGATAAGATATTGGAAGCAAACGCAGATAAAGCGGCTGAACTCAAAGGCGGCAAAGAGAAGCTTTTCGGATTTTTTGTAGGACAGGTTCTGAAAGAGAGCAAAGGCGCGGCAAATCCCGCAAAAGTCAATGAGCTTTTAAAAGCAAAATTTGGTATATAAAGATGAACATATCCGTAATCGGCGGCGGTAAGTGGGGACAGGCTCTGCACTTTGCTTTTTCAAAAAACCATCGAAGCATTATCACTTCGCGAACCAAAAAAGATATTCCAAATTTCGTAAGCCTTGAAGAAGCGCTTGGGGGCGAATATCTTGTAATGGCGCTGCCAGCGCAGATTATCGGCGAATGGCTGAAAAAAAATTTCAAATACAATAATCAAAAAGTAATGATTGCCGCTAAGGGTATTGAGGAGAGCAGCGGGCGGTTTTTGAATGAAATATTTGCAGATTTTATTCCAAAAGAAAATCTTGCGTATCTGTCTGGTCCATCATTTGCTGCCGAAGTCATGAAAGCGTTGCCAACGGCTTTAGTGGTAAGTTCTAAAAACGAAAGTTTGGCAAAAAAGTTTTGCGAATTTTTCCCAAATTTCATCAAATCCTATGCGGACGATGATATTATAGGTGCAGAAGTAAGCGGCGCATATAAAAATGTTTTGGCGATAGCAAGCGGAGTGTGCGACGGGCTGGAGCTTGGACTTAATGCAAGAGCAAGCCTTATAGCAAGAGGACTTGTTGAGATGCAAAGATTTGGGTTGAGTTTCGGCGCAAAAGAGGCGACATTTTTGGGGCTTAGCGGAGCAGGGGATTTGTTTTTGACCGCATCAAGCGTGCTTTCGCGAAATTATCGCGTAGGAGTTGCTCTGGCTAAAGGGACAAAACTTGATGAGATTTTGCATGAACTTGGAGAGGTAGCGGAGGGTGTTTTGACCTCAAGAGCCGTGAGTAAAATCTCCAAAGAGCGGGGCATCTATACGCCAATAGCAAGAGAGGTGAGTATGATTATCAACGGAAAATCTCCGCATGAGAGCTTGAGAGATTTGCTTGCGTAAAAAATCAAAAAAGAGGTTTATGTGTTAATCAAAAATGCCAAAATAGCGGGTGAAAAAACGCTGAAAGATGTTTTGATAGAAGAGGGCAAAATAGCCAAAATAGCAGAGAGCATAGACAAAAAAGATGAAACGATAGACGCAAAGGGCGCGTATTTGCTTCCTGGACTTATAGATTTAAACGTGAGGCTGAAAAATGATACGTTAAATCAAAAAAATCTTGATACTCTCTCAAATAATTGTGCCAGAGGCGGCGTTACAACATCTCTGATTATTCCTGATTTTCTTCCGCGCCTTGACAATGAGAGTTTTTTAGAGCTTTTGAGTGCAAAGGCAGATGCTCTGCGCACGACTATGTTTTTATCTGCGCCTTTGGTGAACGAAGAGACAAATAAACTGAACAATATCGCTACTTTGGTTCAAAACGGCGCGGCGGCGATATGGAGCAAATCACATATAAACTCAAATCTTATTAGGCGCGGCATACAGTATGCCAAAATGAAACAGGTAATTTTTATGGCAGAGTGTTATGATGACGATTTGGACGATAACGGCGTCATAAATGACGGCAAGGTTGCGTTCAAGCTTGGACTGCCGGGTATATCAAAAGTATCGGAAACAAGCGAAGTTGCAAGACTTTGTGAAATAGCCGCATACTACGGCACGCCGACGCTTTTTCATACGCTCTCGTCTAAGCGTTCCGTTGAATTGGTAAGCGAGGCAAAAAGAAATGTCGAAGCCTATGCTGAAGTTTCCATACATCATTTGCTAAAAAATGATGCTAGTTGCGATGGCTTCAACACTTATGCAAAAATCAAACCGCCGTTGCGTGATGAAAATGAGCGGCAAAAGCTGATAGAAGAGTTAAAAGAAGGCAATATAGATATTTTGACCTCTGCACACTCTCCACGTTCTATTCTCTATAAAGATGTGGCTTTTGAAGAGGCGGCATATGGCATACATGCGATTTGCGACTATCTGCCGCTTAGCTTTACGCATCTTGTGGATGTGGGCATTATTGACATACAAGAGCTGATAAACTTGGTTAGCAAAACTCCCGCAAAGATTTTGGGGTTGAAAACCAAAGGCGAGATAAAAGAGGGATTTGATGCGGATTTGGTGATATTTGACCACACATGCGAGGAGAGGCTGAAAGTATCGGACTCCATATATTCGAATGAAACGCTAAAAGGCAAAGTTTTGCAGACGATAGCCAAAGGAAAAGTTATATATAAAAATTTATAACTATGAAGTATAAAATTTTACTATTTTCGTGGTAAATATATCAAAGTAAAAACCAATAATATTGATTTAAAAATAATGGTAAATATAATAAAAAAGCAAAAACATTACTGTCATGTAGCACGCTCAATTATATTATGGAAAGGTCAAGATAATTTTTGCAGTATACGTAAGTATTTAGGTTAGTTTTGCTTACCGAAATTTTTAAAATAATATTAGTGACTTAAAATATATATTTATGGTATAATAAAATATTTTTTATTTAGAGGTGAAAATTATGTCATATACTGCTGAAATAAACAGAATGAATCCAACCGCATTTATATTTTTAATAGATCAGTCTGGTTCAATGAGTGATAAATTATCCAACGGTCGCTCAAAAGCACAGCAAGTTGCAGACGTGTTAAACAGAACTCTTGCTACGTTAATAGTCCGTTCTACAAAAAGTGATGGAGTGCGCGATTATTTTGATGTAGGGGTAATTAGTTATGGCGAAAATGGGGCATATAATGGCTTTCAAGGGGTGCTTTCCTCTTCTTTTTTAAATCCAATCTCCGCT
>JAISNG010000162.1 GCA_031276365.1 Campylobacteraceae bacterium
GTATCGGGGCTTGCAGGCGAATAGTCTGCGCCATCAGCGCCATTGCTAAATCGTCTTGCAAAGTAAGTATCTTTGAGACCTTTATATGCGGAGCGGGCTTAAACTCAAACGTCGTAACCACAGGTCCCGCGTAAGTTCTGACGACATCGCCGTCAATCTTAAAACGCCTTAATTTTTCAAGCAAATCCGAAATCTTTCTGTCTATCTCACTCTCGTTTACATGTATCGTACGTTTTGGAGGGTCAGCCAAAAAACTTGTCTGCGGCAGGCGGTAGTCTTTTGGTTTTGCAACAGCGCCAAGTTCTATTTGGGATAAAAGTTTTTTATTTTCAGGCACTTCATTCAGTATTTCAACGCCATGTGCATTATGCTCATCAACTTCCCTTATCGTAAATGGCGCGTCAAAAATATCTGTTTCATCTTCAATCTCATCTTTCATAATAACAGTCTTTTTTTTAGGCTCTGTTTTTTTCGCGGATTTCCTAAAAATTGACGGGTCTTCGAGCGCATCAAGACTTTTGTCTTCAAAAAATTGATTTTCCTTGATGTCTTGCTTTTCTTTGATTTTAAGAACGCATCTGTTTGTTATTTTGCCGAAAATATCTTTTGCAAACGCAACAGCATCTTCAAGCTCAAAGCCGAATATTACGCTGATGGAAAGCGCCGCAACGGCCACAATAAAGACCCAAACGCCAAATGTTCCGATAAAAAAACTGAGCGTATTGACGATAGAATACCCCAAATGCCCTCTATAAGCCTCGTCAGACAAAACGGACGCTTGAAACATCAAAATCGCAAAAAAGAGTAGTACAATTGCCAAAAAAACCTCTACTTTGCGCATATTTACCGCGGGATATTTGTAGAAAAGATATATCGGCACAATGCATAAAAATGGATAAACATATGCAAAAAGTCCGAATATCTCCATATTCCAAATGCCGACTACTGTGCCATAAGAACCAACCAGCAAAGCATTGGGAGCGATAGTGGCAATACCTGTAAAAACTAAAAAAGCAATGCAGATGATTAAAAATACCTCTTTTAAAATAGCATGTCCTTTATATTGCATTTTGTCGCGAAATTATACCAGATTTTGTTTTATAACCAAGTTTTTTATGCAAGATTACATGTTAAAAGAGTGTTGCCATTATCCATGTAAGCCCTAAAAACAGCCTGTGATTTTGGATAAAAACGGTTAAAAATATATTTTATGCCCTTTTTTTCGTATTTTCTTGCATTTTGTGCTGAAAAAATATTGTCTTTTATAAAAAAAAATTGTACAATAGAACCATATTTCTTTTTAAGGATGAAAAATGAGCAAAGTTGAGTTTATTCAGGCTGTTTCTGAAAAAGCAGGTCTTTCCAAGAAAGATACCCAAAAAGCGGTTGAGTCTGCTCTTGAAGTTATCACAAGCGCGCTTGCAAAAGGCGAGAGCGTAAGCTTTATCGGATTTGGAACTTTTAGCGTAGCTACTCGTGCTGCAAGAAAAGCAAGAGTTCCAGGAACTACCAAAGTTGTTAACGTTCCTGCAACAAAAGCCGTCAAATTCAAAGTCGGCAAAAAATTAAAAGAGAGCGTAGCTAAGTCAAAATAATTTGACTTCTCATATCTTTCAGCTAAGCTTAAGGACAATTTGTTCTTAAGCTTTTTTTTTATATATTTTCATTTCTATTTTTACAAATGCCTGAGTGGTGAAACTGGTAGACACGCCAGACTCAAAATCTGGTGGTAGCAATATCGTGTCGGTTCGAGTCCGACCTCAGGTACCATACAAAAATCACCTAACCTTAAACGATTTTACAAACCTCTAAAAAGCAATGATGTGAATATATCCTTTCAGCAATGTTAAACAATCTATAGAATTTTAATGTTTAATGCAAATTATTTTATGGAACCATTGCTATAATGGCAAAATGAAAAAACAGAATGAAATGGCATGAAATCATTGACAAATTTCACAACGGCATAGCTTTTATATTGCTCATAATTACATTTGCAATATGCTACATGCGCACAGGCAAATATTGATGAAGCAGTAATCTATACTTTATTCTATTACTTTTATTACATTGATTATTGTCGTGTTAATTGGACTTCTCATATAGCTGTTTGCACCCATATTATTTGCCATATTGGAAGCCATAGCAATTTTAATAGACTTTATACACGTTATGTTTTACTTTTTTATTTATATTTTTAAGCGTAAATAATTTAAATTTTATATTAGTTTTTAATTGTTAATGCAATTATTTTATTAATTTACTTAGAAGCGTTCCGTGTAAAGCCCCGCAAAGTCAAGCTTGCAGGAAGGATTAAAGCGGGTGTTGTTGCGCAGCCCGCTGACTATCTAACGGGTAGTCTTGACGCTGTCTAACCTCTTTAATCTTATTGTATTAATGATTTTCTAACAAATTCATTTGAAAGACTAAAATATATTTTGTCCAAATTGCGGTTATAAATATAGAACGCTTGAAATAATTAAAGCCGATATTAATAGCAAGCTTTTAGAGTACATGAAGACAACGGTAGAGGCTAACAATAAAAATAATAGAACCTCAAAATAAACCGTTTAAGTGATATTTTGTTGTTTACTTTTTGCTTGCTTATCCAATCTTCAACTGCATGCACTTTGCTCTCTTTTTAATATAAAATACTCTTTGTAAGAATTTGTTACACGACATAAAAGCTTTAAAAAACTTAAGATAAAAATCACTCAAAAACCAGCAAAATTTGAAAAATATGGCAACCATAGCATAACCAAACCCAAAAAAACCAAATCTTAAAGTACGCATTAACACCGTGTTTACCGCTTGATTTTTACATTTTTTTACATTTTGATTATGGTGCAATTTCATCGTTGGGTGGAGGTTTCGGACGTAGAGAGTAGAGGTTCATTGGACACCATGCATACTTGCTCATCTTGGCGAGGGCGCTTTGAGCGCGAGGCAGATACAGACGTTAATCCGTTTGCATTTATCACCTGCCTTCCATATCATTACCTTGTATTCCATGTATGGTTTTTCATGCAAGCAAAAATATTTTAGCATTTCTTACTGCTCAATCTAAATATATAACTACTCAACTCTTTGCAAGTAATAAAACTGTTCATGTGTCACTTCAAGTGAGATAATATACTTTTTCGTTTTTGTAATTTTTAAAAGTTTTTCACGCAATATGTTTTTATCTTCGTAACAATCAGTGTTACCTTGCGAATCAAGTCGTACGAGTATATATTTTGCAGATTTATAATAACCAATATTTGGATTATACTGTTTTGCTTCTTCCTTATCTATAGGTTTATCCGATACGAATACATAACTTATTAGATAAGGCTCACAAAAAATATTAGGGTCATTAAGGCAATTGCGTTCATAAATAGCGGCAAACAGATATCCTTCAATCTTAATAAGAGCCGCTTAGTGGATTTAACTTTTTAAACTCCGCCGCACTTAAAACTTCTGATGCTGCAACATTTTGCTATAAAAAGACAGAAAATAAAAAAATACTTCATCTGTACGCTTTTTTTGTACATTATAATATATTTTTATACAAGTACAAAACAAACTGCCATATAAATGGAACTTTTCTGTGCAAAGTTTTTAAAATTAAAAACGGTGTAAAGCAATTAATACATACTAAGTCTATAATAATACTTGACTTTATCATTTACTTGTGCTATAGTTCCAAAGTTTTTTAAAATTTTTCCTAAGGGGGATAAACATGATTAGACGTAAGTTATCTGTTTTGGCAGTTCTGTTTTTGGTTTTAACACAGGCGGCTTTTGCCCAAAAAATAGTCGTAGGCGGTTCGCCTGGTCCTTACATAGACCTGTTCAAAGAGGCGATTGCGCCGTCGCTTGAAGCAAAAGGTTACTCTTTGGAGTATAAGGAGTTCAGCGATTATGTTCAGCCAAATCTGGCTTTGAACAACAAGGCGATAGATGTTAATATTTTTCAGCACAGTGTCTATCTAGCTAAGTTTTC
>JAISNG010000010.1 GCA_031276365.1 Campylobacteraceae bacterium
CTCAGAAATAACTTATAGCTTTCAAAGAAACATTTTGCTTTGCAAAAACGCTTCGCTTGTTTTCGAGGTAGAACCAACAATAAGCAAAGTACATGACATGAGAGGATATGGCGTCCCTCTGTCATTCCCACGTAGGCGGGAATCCAAAAGAAACTTTACTCTTAAAGGTTTTTAAGTTTTCCGTCATACCCGTGAAAACTGGTATCCAAAGCGATTTGCCTTACTTTTAAATGTTTTAAGCCCTTTCTTCGTCATTCCCTCATGGGCAGGAATCCAAACTAAAAAACCATTTCAAAAGTAAAATTATGCAAAAACAAAAATCTTTTTTATTATGTACTTCCCGAATGCGCAAATGTATCCCCGCGCCTTCTCCGTTATTTCCGCGTAGGCGGGAATCCATTGCATGACGAAAGTAAAATTATGAAAGAAAACAAAAAATTGACAGCAAAACATCAATATCCTTCATAAACGTATTATAAGTTCACAGAAGTCTTTTTGGATTCCCGCCTTCTCTCACGATATGCGCTCACTTATGTTCGCTTGTCGTTCGGCTGCATGAGACAGATGAAGATATTTGTTTGTCGCAGGAATGACGGAGAGTTACATTTCTGTGCGAGTGATACTCCTTATGAAAATTATCATCTCTGTTACGTGTGTCCGCAACAGCGTCTCTACGAGTGATAGTTTCTGCGGCAAGCTAATCACGAGGAGCGCAAAAATTCATAATACAAAACAGTAAATTATTTGTTGCTTTTTGTACGCTTTGAAAAAATGTATAGATTCACAATACGATGGAACGATATTTTGTCCAAAATTAGCAAACTTCACGCGCAACGCGCAAACACTATATAGCGTGATAAAAAACGAAATTATGAGAAAACAAAAAAGCAAACTCCGCGCTCGCCGATAATATTAGCCGTTTTGCAGCACCGATTTCGTTTTTTTGCTGTGATAGCCACAACTGGGTCTATCACAAAGTTTTTCATAACATAACTTCCGTTTTCTGTTCACAACTCTCTTAGTTTTGCTATCTCATCGCGGATTTTTGCCGCTTTTTCAAACTCTAGCGCTTTTGCCGCTTCATGCATCTTTTTTGTAAGCTCTTTTACTATCTCGCGTCTTTGTGATACGGGGATTTTCTCCATTTTTTTTCGTTTTAAGGCAAGTTCGTCTATATCTTCCGCATGTAGATTTTCGTCTAACTTTCTCATGACGGTTTTTGGTGTGATATTGTGTAAAATATTAAATTCATGTTGTTTTTTGCGGCGTGCGTTTGTGATGTCAATAGCTTTTTGCATGGACGCAGTCATCTTATCGGCAAACAAAATAACTCTGCCGTTTTCGTTTCTTGCCGCTCTACCCATCGTCTGTATGAGGCTTGTTTCGCTTCTCAAAAATCCCTCCTTATCCGCGTCCAAAACTCCTATGAGCGAAACTTCGGGCAGGTCAAGTCCTTCTCTTAAAAGATTTATGCCCACAAGTACATCAAATTCTCCAAGTCTTAGCCCTCTTATCAACTGATTACGCTCAATCGCGTCTATATCGGAGTGCATGTATTTTATCTTAAGTCCAAATTCGGCGTAGTGGCGCGTTAACTCTTCAGCCATTTTTTTGGTAAGCGTCGTTACAAGTACGCGTTCACCGCATTCTATAACTTTTTTTATTTCATCAAAGAGTATTTCCACTTGATTGCCGCTTGGTTTTATCTCCACTACAGGGTCAAGCAAACCCGTAGGTCTTACGACCTGTTCGGCGATATTTCCATTTGATAGTTCAAGCTCAAGCTGTGCGGGAGTTGCTGACACAAAAAGATACGCAGGGGCTTTATTGATAAACTCTTCAAACATGAGCGGGCGGTTGTCAAGTGCGCTCGGAAGCCTGAAGCCATACTCCACAAGCGTATCCTTGCGGCTTCTGTCTCCCGCAAACATACCGCGAAACTGCGGCAGGCTTACATGCGATTCGTCCACGATGACAAGATATTTTTTGCCTATCGCTTCATAATAATCAAACAGCGTATAAGGCGTCTCTCCCGCTTTTTTACCCGTCAAATGGCGCGCGTAATTTTCTATCCCCTTGCATATTCCCGTAGCTTCTATCATCTCTAAGTCAAACTCAACTCTCTGTTTAAGCCGCTGATACTCCACAAGTTTGTTCTCTTTTTTTAGAAATGCCAGCCGCGATGAAAGCTCCTCTTCTATCTCTTTGACGGCAAGTTTTAGCCTTTCATTGGTTACGATAAATTGATTTGCCGCGTAGATAATTACCTTTTCTGCGTTTTTCAGTTTTGTATTTGTCAAAGCGTCAAAGTACGCGATACTCTCTACTTCGTCTCCGAAAAACTCTATCCTCACAGCCTCTTCATCACTGTACGCAGGATAGATATCCACAGCGTCCCCTCTTACTCTGAAATCACCTCTATCAAAATAGTTGTCATTGCGCTTGTAGCCCATCTCCACAAGTCTTAAAAGCAGCGTTTTTTGGTGTATAAAACTACCTTTTTCTACTATCTGTACCATACTTTTGTACTCATTAGGATTGCCAAGTCCGTAATTTGCCGAAACGGATGCCACGCATATGATATCGTCATAACTCAAGATGGAAGCCGTTGCGCTTAGCCGCAGTCTTTCAAGCTCCGCGTTTATGGAGCTGTCCTTTTCTATAAACAAATCCTGACGAGGTATATACGCCTCTGGCTGATAATAATCATAATAACTTATAAAATACTCCACATGATTTTTCGGAAAAAAACCTTTAAATTCGCTGTACAATTGCGCGGCTAAAGTTTTATTGTGCGTCATGATAAGAGTTGGCATCTGAAGTTCTTGGATGATATTTGCCATCGTAAAAGTTTTGCCGCTGCCCGTAACGCCGATGAGCGTTTGATAGCGGTTATTTGTCTTTATGGAAGTGGTAAGCGCATTTATAGCTTCATTTTGGTCGCCTGCTCGTTTATATGAAGATACAAGTTCAAATTCGCTCAAAATCTCTCCTGACCGCAAAAAGATACAATATTTATACACTTTAAGAGGTTTTTTTGTTACAATTATAACTTAACATTATAAAATAAGGATTTTAATGGATAGTGAGCGCAAAATCTCCGCCGTTCTTAGCGACAGGATAGAGAGGCTGATAGCAAAGTTTGGCGAACTTGAGATAGAAAACGAATCGTTCAAAGATGAGATTAAAACCTTGAAAGCCGAGATATTTGAAAAAGATGAGATTATCGCGAAACTGCAAAACGACATGAAAGCCAAAAATCTGGAAACAGACGAACTTTTGGAAAAGATAGAATCCGTCCTTAAAATATGAAAAAATTAACCATCTCCATATCCGCCAAAAGTTTTGACATCACGCTGGACGACGAATTTGTTACCTTTTTTGAAGGTGAACTAACGCGCTTTTTCAAAAACAAAAGCAGCCTTGAGATAAAAGATATTTTAGCCGCTTTTATACAAGAGTGTCATGACAAGTTTGAAAATGAAAAAACGGAAAAAGAGATATTGGAAAAGTTGGAAAGCGCGCTGTTTTAAGCTTTGCACCCGAAAAAAACCATTTTACCACTTCAACTTTGAGCGTTTTGATTAAGTTTTTTTTAATAATACTAAGAGTACAATCACAATATGTCAATAAGTGTATTGACAAATTCATTTTTAAGGAGTCTCCCATGAGACGCGGTTTTACTATGATTGAGTTGATCTTCGTGATCGTTATTTTAGGTATTTTGGCGGCTGTTGCTATCCCAAGACTTACAGCTACAAGAGATGATGCGAATATCGCAAAAGGTTTGACTGAAGTTCAGATGGCTATCAGCGATTTTGGTGCTTACTATACTGCACAAGGACAATTTGCTCCTAGAGTCAGCGATATGACAAATGTTGCCAATTTTGGCAGTGACAATATAGTTATTGGTACACCTATTAATTACGAAACCAAAACTGGTACACAGTCGTTCGGTTGTGTATCTATAACGTTTCAAGAGAGGGGAGTTATTACTGTTGCAGATGCAGGCGGTGGTGCTAATAGTACAGTATGTGCAGAGATGCTTAAAGATAGAACCTTAAATACCACTATTCATGCAAATGGTGGTAATATAAGTTTTGGCGGTTCAGGCATCAGACGCGACTAATTGATATTTAATATGTCAATGTCCAAGGTGAAAGCATGAGTTCATGTTTTCACCTTTTTTTGTTTAAAAGGAGTCTTTATGAAACGCTCTGCCTTCACTATGATAGAGCTTATATTTGTTATAGTCATATTGGGTATCTTGGCTTCTATCGCCACAACAAAGCTTATAGCCACAAGAGATGATGCGGTGTTTACAAAAGGCAAAGCAGACATAAGTGCGATACGAAGTTCCATAGCTACGACGAGAAGCATCGATATTATGCAGGGAAACCCTAATTTTCCTGCTACTTTAACCGATCCACTTAGAGACGGATTGTTTAATGAAGTTCTTGACTATCCTGTTAAAGCGGCTGTCGGTGGCGGATCCGGCTGGGCACAAGGAGCTGATGATGTATATTTTTTTACCGTAGATGGCACCACAGTAGAATTTCAATATGATAATACTAGTGGTATATTTACATGCGTAAATTTTAATGCTGCAAACAGCGCAGAAGATAAGCTCTGCACCAAGTTAGCACAGTAGTAAGTGTTTTTTTACCATGTAGCTCTTCTCGGTTCGCCGATTGAACTTTTGACATACTGCGCTTTGGAGCAGATACAAAATGGATATGTTGTTAAAGTTTTGCTAAATACGAAAGAGAGCTTGGGTGTTGTCGTGCAAGCCGCAGAAGAGCCGTCTTTTGAGTGTCAATCTGTAAGCGAAATAACGGAGCGTTTTTTCACCTCTGCACAGCTTGAAAGAGCGAAATTTATATCTGAATATTACAGCTCTTCTTTGGGGCTGGCTTTGGGACTTTTTACGCCCCATGAGAGCAAAAAACGCGCTTTTGAAAAGCTTTCCGTAACTCCGCCCGTACTCACTGCCGAACAGCAAAAAGCGTTTGAATTTGCCGCATCGCACAAAATGTCGCTGATATTCGGCGATACGGGAAGCGGCAAAAGCGAGATATACATTTCACTCATCTGCGATACGCTTTTAAACGGTAAAAACGCGCTTTTTTTACTTCCCGAAATCGGACTTACTCCTCAGCTTGAAATACGTTTAAAGGTATTTTTCGGCGATTTGACAGCGTTGTGGCACTCCAAACTTACAAAAAAAAGACGAGTTGAAATCCTTTCAAGCATACATGAAGGCAAGGTAAGAGTTGTAATCGGCGCGCGTTCGGCTCTGTTTTTGCCGCTTTATGATTTGGGGTTGATTATTGTGGACGAAGAGCATGATGAAAGTTACAAATCAAACTCCGCACCGCGTTACAATGCACGAGATGCGGCTTTGATGACGGGCGCTAAAGAGGATATAAAGATAGTCTTGGGAAGCGCAACGCCAAGCCTTTCCGCAATTCTCAAAATACCGTATTTCAGGCTCAAAGGCACATTTTTTAGAAGCGATAAAGAGATATTTTACGAAAACGCGCACAACGAACTCTCTCATGCGCTTTTGGGACAAATCTCCGCCGCTTTGGCGAAAAAACAGCAGATTATCATCTTTCTGCCCACGCGCGCACATTTCAAATACATCACATGCAAAACGTGCGGCAAAAATATAGAGTGTCCGTTCTGCGCCGTATCCATGAGCCTTCACAAAAATATAAATGCGCTGAAGTGCCACTACTGCGGCTTTACCGAACGCATTCCAAAAGTATGCCCCGCGTGCGGAAGCGAAGTCATGGAGGCTGTGCGTCTTGGCACTGCGGAAGTTACGGACAGACTACGCGAGATTTTCAGTGCGCATAGAATAGAAAAGTTTGACAAAGATGAAATCACGACAAATGCAAAACTAAACAAAATTCTAAAAAGCTTTCAATCACGCGAAATTGATATCTTAGTCGGCACGCAAATGCTCAGCAAAGGACACGACTACCACAATGTCGGACTTTCCGTCATCATTGGCATTGATTCGCTTCTTGCAATGAATGATTTCAAAGCGCGCGAAAAAGCGCTCTCGCTTGCGATACAAATAGCAGGACGAAGCGGGCGCAAAGAAAACGGAACAGTCTTTATACAGAGTAAAAACTGTGATTTTTTCAGAAAATACCTGAATGATTATGACTCATTTTTGGAGTATGAAAAAAGTGTTAGAGAGAAGTTGTATCCGCCATTTACAAAACTCATGCGGCTTTTGATATCACACAAAAACGAAGCAAAAGCAAAAGAGATTACGGACAAAACGGTGCAGACTTTGAAAGAGTATGGCGGCGCGGAAATAGTTGGCGCAGGAGTGTGCGACATATCAAAAATCGCAGGCAAATATCGCTGTTTTGTGTTGTTGAGAAGCGATTCTGTCAAGCCGCTGATTTGCGCCGCAAAGCTCGTGCGCAGCTCGTTTGTACAGATTGACATGGATCCTTTGAATTTCTCGTAAAAACCGTTTGTGTGATTTTTTCATATAACGTTGGTTGTCATCGTATGAGTAATGTAATAATATATTTTTTGTTATCAAAAATGACGTAAAAACCCGTTGTCATCACACATGAGGAACACAACAATTCAAATTAAAAGCAAGAAAATAGAGACGGCAAATGTCAATCTTTCTCATAAAAGATTTGTTTGTTTGTAAAAATCTTTTTGGATACCCGCCTGCTCGGATATGACGGAGGGAAAAATTATCCGTATTTAACAAAATATGTGCTCGCTTGTCGTTTGGTCGCGGGCATGACAGAAGAAAGTGATATTTTATGTCTTTTGCGCGAAAATGTCATAGAAATAAGGTTTCAATTTGCCTTGCAAATATCGTTTTGAGCAAAAACTTTTTACTCATTGCAGGAATCTAAACTAATTAAAAAATTAAAGACATAAAAAAATAAAAAATTAACGGTAAAACGTCAATTGTTCTCATAGGCACATTATTTATTTGTAAAACTTTTTTGGATTCCAGAATTTGCGGTAATGACGAAACAAAGACGCAATATGATAGAATGAGAGCGCGAAGTGATGAAAGCAGTGTTGATATGACAAAGAAGAGATATCTGCATTTTTTGTTCCAAAAGTAACTTGTTTATTTTTGGAGACCTTAAAATCTCTCACGATGATGACTAAAACATATCGTTTTTACAGAAGTGGCGTAATTGGGCGCGGGAATGATAAAAGTGGATAAAAGATTGTTGGACTATCTATATAACTGAAGCGTGCGCACAATAACACTGTGATAGATAAGATTGTTATTGCTAACTATACGAAGCGCGCGGTGAACTTAGTTTTAGTGGTACTAAATATATAAGATTGTTATTGCTAACCGCATGACTAATTTTGCACTGTGAAACGTTTTTATCGCTAATTATACGACGTTAGCTGCCATCATATGAAAAAGATAATAATCAAGACAAATATAAAACATCAAAGTTCCATATTTTTTATGTACAAACTCCGCATAACTTATAAAATGGCTGCCAAAATGATATTAAAGCTTATTATACACAAGTGAGCTTGCTTTAAAAATATGCAAAATCAGCGGTTTTTGCGATATAAAACGACTGCGAAAATAGCTAAAAGAAGTATGGGCAAAATGATGGAAATCTCTGCAGCTATAACGCCGCTTGAGGCAAATTTGCCAAGTACAAAAAGCACCCCCCATCCTGCAAGCGCGATAAATACAAAGACAAAATTCATCAGCGCAAGGTTAAAAAATCTTCCAGAAAGCGGTAGATAATAGTAAAAAATAACAACCATAAACGGCGCGAAAAATGGAAAAAATAGTATCAAATAAAGGTTTGTCTTGACAGAATCTACATTGATGCCCTGCGTGCCGAAAAAGATTAGCGCGTCAATCGCATCGGGAATAGAGAGCGATGACTGCCCGAGATGTGCATTTTCAATGATTTTTGGGCGGAATTTTTCCAAAGCTGTCATATTAGGCAGTTTGATGGTCTGTATTTTCGCGCTTACATTTTCGTCTATTTTAGTTTTTCTTACTATTTCAACATCTTCCAAAACCCATACATTGTCCACAAAAACGCCTTTTTGCGCATTTATAATCTCTTGCAGTTCATTGTCTTTCATATTAAAAATCTTCACCTTTGCGACTTCTTGTTTCAGCGGATTTAATTCGCCAAAATAGACATATTTGCCCTCATATTTTAAAAACAAATCCGATGATGTTGAGAGGATTTGGTTGTACTTTAAAAGATTGCTTTTGTACTCGTACGCATACGCAAATGATGTGAAATTGAGCGCGATATAGCCGAATGTTAAAACCAAAGCAGTGCAAAATATAGGCAAAATAAGCGCGTTTTTCGTGATACCTGCGGCGTACATGCTAAGAAGTTCGTTTGAGCGAATCATTGAAAACTTGGAGACAATCATCGCAAAAATGATGGAGAGCGGCAATGTGTAGTTGAGTGCACTCATGATGTTAAAGAGCACGTATAAAAATTGAAGATTTGCGGACTCAGGAAGTTTTGGGATATTTGTGATAAAGTCAACGCCTGCGTAAAAAAACTCCAGCGCACAAAATATAATAAAAAAATTTTTTAGATACAAGGATACAACATAACGCTGATATATCTTAAACATTGCTACCGCCATTTTTGCGAGTGTATCGCGCACTTACTTCATCAAGGCTTTTCATAAGCAGCTCTTCGCATACAAGCGTGGCGTATTCTACAATCTCCAAAACGCCGTCGCTCTCCTCTTTGGAAAAGTTTGACAATACAAACGCTGCCGCGTCCTGTCCAATTTTCGGTGTGCCGACACCCAAACGCACTCTTATATAATCCGCCCCGATATGTGCGTCTATGGACTTTAAGCCGTTATGTCCGCCGCTTGAACCGCCGCGTTTTATGCGTACGCTTCCAAACGGTATGGCTATATCGTCATGTATGACGACTATCTCTTGCGGTTTGTAAAAATCAGCAACAGCGCCGACGCTTTTGCCCGAATTGTTCATATATGTTATAGGTTTTAACAAAAGGGTGTCTTTTGATTTGTACAAATCGCCGAAAAATTGCGGTTTTGAAATGAGAGAGGCTTTAAAACGGACGCTTAGCGCATCTATCGCCCTAAAGCCTATGTTGTGCCTTGTGTTTGCGTAATTCTCGGCAGGATTTCCAAGACCCACAAACAGAAACATTATTTGTTATTGCGCTTTAATAACGCCTACAACGGCGACTCTGTCTGCCTCTACTATTTTTACGTTTGCCGCCGCTTTGATATCTCTTACAAGCAGCGAATCGCCGACTCCGAGCTCGCTTACGTCAAGTTCGAAAGTGTTCGGAAGATTTTCTGCCGTGCATTTTACGCCAAGTCTTCTTTTTGACTGAACCAAAACGCCTTTATCCTTGATACCTTTTGCAGTACCTTTTATGGCTACGGGTACCATGTATTTTGTAACAACGCCCGGAAGCGCGACTTTCAAATCAACATGCAAAAGTCTGTTTGTAACAGGCTCTCTTTGATACTCTTGTATGACTACGTTATAGACGTTTTCGCCGATTTTCACAGGAAAAACAAGACTGTCTTTTTTGCGCACTGCTTTGATAAATTCGTTTTCCTTAAACGCCGCATGGATATTTTCAAAGCCTTTTGCGTAAATATTGGCGATAAGATAACCATCTCGTCTAAGCGCTTTTAATGACTTGCCGTCGATACTCTCTCTTAGTATGCCTTCTAACATTTAATCGTCCTTTTAAAAAAATAAGAGGGTGATTTTATCCATTTTTATATAAAAAACAGCTAAGTTACCGTTTCAGAGATAATATATCGTCATCGTCCAAATCCACGCTTATATTTTCGTTTCCGTCTTCTTCATCATAATCTACGCGTTTTTTCGTGCCGCCGCGTTTGATGCCTGTATGCTTTTCTATATCGTAATTATCAAGTAAAATCTTCAAATCCGCCGCTGAAGTTGCCGCGTAAAGAGCTTCATTGTAGCTTACAAGCTCTTTTGTGTAAAGGTCAAGCAGAGACTGGTTGAAACTTTGTGAACCGTAAACATCGCTGTCGTCTTCTATGGCGTCTTTTATCTCGCTCTCTCTACCCTCTTTTATCATCGCTTCTATGCGTTCATTTTTTACCAAAATCTCAATAGCCGCAACTCTTCCTTTGTCATCTTTGCGCCTTACAAGCCTTTGTGAAATAACTGCCTGAAGTACGGAAGCTAAAGAGTGGCGAATTTGAATTTGCTCATTGCCGTCAAACATGCTAATAATTCGCCCTACCGTCTCTTTGGCGTCAAGCGTATGCAGTGTAGAGAGAACAAGATGTCCTGTTTCTGCGGCGCGGATTGCTGTTCTGATTGTCTCTACGTCTCTCATCTCGCCGACCATGATAACATCAGGGTCTTCTCTCAAGGAGGCTATAAGCGCGTCTGAAAAACTTACCGCATCCTGTCCTACGGCTCGCTGGTTGATGATGCTCTGCTCATCTTTGTAGATAAACTCTATCGGGTCTTCAATCGTGATAATATGTCTTTGACTAGTTTGGTTTATGAGATTGATAATAGCTGCAAGCGTGGTGCTTTTGCCGCTTCCAGTTGGTCCTGTTACCAGCACAAGCCCTCGTCTTTTAGTCGCAAAATTTTTAATCGCAAGCGGCAGTTCAAGCTCTTCAATAGATGGAATATCCAAAGGAATAACGCGAAATACCAGAGAAATGCCGTCTGTTTGGCGGAATATATTGACGCGAAATCTATAATCTTCGTCAAGTTTATAGGTAAAGTCCAAATTTTTTCTTTTCGAAAAATCGTCATATCTCTCCTGCAAAAGCTCTCTTGCAAGGATATCAATCTCCTCTTTTTTGAAGATATTGTTGCTCACAGTTACAATCTCGCCGTTTACACGCCCTTTTACAGCGGCATCCGACTTGATATGCAAATCGCTTCCCTTGTATGATGTAAGCTCTTTAAGATAGCCCTCCATGACCTTCATAACAGGACTTTTGTAGCGTCCCTCCTGCGCGGCAGCGGCAAGTTTTCTCTGTTCGGCTTTTGAAAGAGGCTTGTTCAATCTCACGTCCACATTTACTTCCACATCTTTTTTTATGCCTTTAGCCTCATCTGAAGTTTTTGCAGTGATTGTCTGCTTTTTCAAATCCTCCAAAGCTTTTTCATGCGCCTCTTTTGCAAGTCTTTCGCGCTCAGCTTCCTCTTGGGCTTTTCTTTTGGCTTCTTCTGCCGCCTTTCTCTCTTCTTCGGCTTTTTTGGCGGCTTTTCGCTCCTCCTCGGCTCTTTTCAAAGCCTCTTCCTGCTCTCTTGCTTCACGCTCTATGCGCTCTTGTTCAGCTTTTTCAGCCTTTCTTATCTCCTCAATCTCTTCATTTGTTACTTTCAAACTCTCCATCAACTCTCTATGCGCATGGCTGAATTGTTCAAGTCCTTCTTCAAGAAGCGAAGTATATATCTCTTTAAGTACAACTCCTTTTTCTTCTATCTCTGCAAAATATTTCTGGATACTCTCTTTATCAGGACAGACTCTCTCTTCTGTATCAAGTACCTCCATGAAGCTTTCAATAGAGGCTAAAGGCGCGGTATTGATAGCATTTTTATAAAGCAGCCGCGTAATATAATACGACTTGCTGATACCCTCGTCATTAACGCCCGTGCTTGCAAAAAGACATCTTACGTTGGAAATTTTCTGTTCTCTTACCAGCTGATATATGTACGAAGCGTTCATAACGCCGAATTTCATCTTTTCAAGACCCAAAGCTTCAAATCTCTCATTTAGTTTTCTGTCAAATCTGCTTACAAAAACGCTTATAACGACTTGAGGAAACGCTTTTTTAGGATTTCTGCGCTGAAATATATAAAAACCGTTCTCGATAGCCTGCAAACATTTGCCAGCCTGCTGAGGCGAAAAAACAAGAGTGGCGTTTACATTTATGCCCTCTATAATCAACTCTTTTATCGTTTCATATCCAGCTTCAGTTGCGGGAATTTTTATCATAATATTTGGCATGCCGAGCTTTTTATAAAGCCTTTTCGCCTCGTCGGTCATCTTTTCAAAATCGTCCGCAAACAGAGGATTTACCTCTATGCTGACAAATCCGTCCTGGTCGTTGGCTTTGTGTGTAGGCAGAAGAAGTTTGGCGACATTTTTAACATCATTCAGAGCCAAAAATTCATATCTCTCCTTTGGAAGCATGTCTATGCTTTTTTTCTTGTCGTCGGCATACGCCTTAGAGCTTAAAATAGCATTTTTAAAGATAACGGGATTGCTTGTAACGCCGCTTACAACGCCAGAATCAACAAGCGCGGGAAGTTCGCTTGATAAAAATTCTCTCTCTATAAAATCACACCAGATGGAAAAATTGCTTGAACCGATTGCCATTTTACTTCCTTTAAATATGGTCTAAGACTTTTGTCAAGTCTTTGCTCTCAATGATGACGTTCGCCTTACTTTTCAAAACCTCTTTTGCGCAAAACGCAACTTTCAGCGCAGAAAATTCAAACATGGAAGCGTCATTCGCTCCATCGCCTATCGACATAGTGTTTTCGCTGCCTATTTTCAGCAAAGACTGTATCCTTAAAAGCATATCGCCTTTGGAAAAACCAAACATCATATCGCCGCCGACAAGTCCTGTAAGAACACCCTCTTTCACATGTAAAATATTTGCAAAATCTGCGTCAAATCCTAAAACTTTTTTCGCAAAATTAGTAGCGTATCTAAATCCGCCGCTAAAAACTACAACAGTAATCCCGCGCTTGCGAAGCTCTTTTATAAGTTCTTTTGCGCCATTCATATAAGGTAGATTTTCACACACATTTATAACTTTTCTCTCACTCAAACCTTTTAAAAGAGCCACCCTTTTACTTAGCGCTTCGAAAAAATCTATCTTGCCGTTCATAGCTTCGGCGGTAAGTTTTGCCACTTCATCACCAACATTGTAAGCATCTGCTAAAAAATTGATTGTCTCTCCGTCCATGAGCGTAGAGTCAAAATCAA